>NZ_DAWBAJ010000032.1:0-25340 GCF_052306735.1 Dysosmobacter sp.
GCCGGGAAGGCCGTCCCGGTGAGAAGGGCATCCTCACCAGCCGCGTCATCGACCGGCCCATCCGTCCCCTCTTCCCCTCCGACTTCCGCAACGACGTCAGCATTATGGCCACCGTCATGAGCGTGGACCACGACTGCTCTCCCGAGATCGCGGGCCTCATCGGCACCTCCGCGGCTCTCGCCATCTCCGATATCCCCTGGAACGGCCCTGTGGGCGCGCTGAAGGTGGGTCTTGTGGACGGCAAGCTGGTCTTTAACCCCAACAGCGAGCAGCGCAAGGTCTCCGACCTGGACGTCACCGTGGTCTCCACCGCCAAGAAGGTGGTCATGATCGAGGCCGGCGCCAACGAGGTGCCCAACGATGTGATGTTCGAGGCCATCAAGTCCGCCCATGAGGAGAACCAGAAGGTCATCACCCTCATCAACCAGATGGTCTCCGAGATCGGCAAGCCCAAGTTCGACTATCCCCACGCCGACTTCAACCAGGAGCTCTTCGACGACATCGTGGCCAACTTCATGGACGAGGCCAAGGCCGCCATGGACACCGACGACAAGAACGTCCGGGAGGCCCGCTGGAACGCCATGATCGAGCACTGGCACGAGAAATATCTGGAGCAGTACCCCGACATGGACAAGTACCTGGAGGAGTTCACCTACAAGTTCCAGAAGAAGATCGTCAAGGCCTGGCTGCTGGAGGGCCACCGTGTGGACGGCCGTCAGAAAAACGAGATCCGTCCTCTGGCCGCCGAGGTTGGCATCCTGCCCCGGGCCCACGGCTCCGGCCTCTTCACCCGCGGCCAGACCCAGGTGCTCTCCGTGTGCACCCTGGACACCCTCTCCGCCTGCCAGAAGCTGGACACCATCTGGGAGGAGACGGAGAAGCGGTATATGCACCACTACAACTTCCCCGGCTACTCTGTGGGCGAGGCAAAGCCCGCCCGCTCCCCCGGCCGGCGTGAGATCGGCCACGGCGCGCTGGCTGAGCGTGCCCTGCTGCCGGTGATCCCCTCCGTGGAGGAGTTCCCCTACGCCATCCGCGTGGTCAGCGAGGTTGTCTCCTCCAACGGCTCCACCTCCCAGGGCTCCATCTGCGGTTCCACCCTGGCCCTCATGGACGCCGGCGTGCCCATCAAGGCTCCCGTGGCCGGCATCTCCTGCGGCCTCATCCAGGACGACGACGGCTCCTTCACCACCTTTATCGACATCCAGGGCGTGGAGGACTTCCACGGCGAGATGGACTTCAAGGTGGCCGGTACCAAGAAGGGCATCACCGCCATCCAGATGGACCTGAAGAACGACGGCCTCACCATGGAGATCATCAAGAACGCCCTGGACATCACCTACGACGCCCGGTGCGAGATCCTGGACCAGATCATGCTCCCCTGCATCTCTGAGCCCCGGAAGGAAGTCTCCAAGTACGCTCCCAAGATGCTGACCATGCACATCGATCCCTCCAAGATCCGGGAGGTCATCGGCTCCGGCGGCAAGGTGATCCAGAAGATCGTGGCCGACACCGGCGCCAAGATCGACATCAACGACGACGGCTCCATCTTCATCTCCGGCGTGGACGCCGCCTCCTGCGACGCCGCCAAGAAGTGCATCGACGACATCGTGTTCGTCCCCGAGGTGGGCGCCCTGTACTACGGCCGCGTGGTCCGTCTCATGACCTTCGGTGCCTTCGTGGAGCTGGCTCCCGGCAAGGACGGCCTGGTGCACATTTCCAAGCTGGCCGACCACCGCATCGAGAAGGTGGAGGACGCCTGCAAGATCGGCGACATGATGTGGGTGAAGGTCACCGACATCGACGAGAAGGGCCGCGTGAACCTCTCCCACAAGGACGCCATGCGGGAGATCAAGGCCAAGGAGGCCGCCGGCGAGCGCATCAAGTAAGCAAACTCCCTGTTCTGACACCCCTGCGGGGCGGGCATACGCCCGCCCCGCGTTTTTTATCCGCAAAGTTTCCCCTCCGGGGGAAACATTTTCCCGGGAAAGGAGCTTTTATGACCATCCGGCCCTGCACTGCGGCGGATCTCCCCGCCCTGCTGGCGCTTTTTTACCACGCGGTACACACCGCCTGCGCTCCTTATTACACTCCCGCCCAGCTCTCCGCCTGGGCAACCGAGGAGCCGGACACCGCCCGCTGGGCCGAAAAGCTCCGGCAGGAGACGTTTTTGAAAGCGGAGGAGGACGGCGTCCTCCTGGGCTTCGGCGCCCTGGATGGGGCGTATCTGGACCTGCTCTACGTCCGGCCGGATGCCCAGGGCCGGGGCGTAGGGGGCGTGCTGTGCGATTTTCTGGAGCGCCGGTGCACCGGGGAGACCGTCACCGTCCACGCCTCCCGGGCCGCCCGGGACTTTTTCACACACCGGGGCTACCGTCTGGTGCGCCCCCAGCAAGTGGCATTGCGGGGCCAAACCCTGGAAAACTTCGTCATGGAAAAGGAGCTGATCTGATGGACGTCATCGCCGCCATTGCCACCGGGGCCTCCCCCACCGCCATCGGCATCGTCCGGGTCTCGGGAGACGGGTGCTTTCCCCTGTGCGGCCGCGTGTTCCGCCCCGCCAACGGCCAACCCTTCCACACCCAGGAGGCCCGGAAGATGACCTTTGGAGACGTGCTGGACACCCAGGGACGCTGCATCGACCACGGCCTGGCCGTCCGCTTCCCCGGCCCCCACAGCTACACCGGGGAGGACTCCGCCGAATTTTACTGCCACGGCTCCCCGGTGGTGCTGCGGGAGCTCCTCTCCGCCCTCTTTGCCGCAGGTGCCCGGCAGGCGGGGCCCGGGGAGTTCACCAAGCGCGCCTTTCTGAACGGCCGCATGGACCTTACGGAGGCGGAGGCGGTGGTGGACCTCATCGACGCGGAGACTTCCGCCGCCGCCCGCAACGCCGCCGCCCAGCTCTCCGGCTCTCTGCGCCGGGACTTTCAGGCGGTGACGGATTCCCTGCTGGACATCGCCACCCGGTTTTACGCCGTGGTGGACTACCCGGACGAGGATATCCCGGACATCCACCCGGAGGAGGTGGACCGCTCCCTCACCGCCGCCGAAAACACCCTGACACGGCTGCTGGCCACCTGCGGCCGGGGCAAGGTCCTCAAGCGGGGCGTGGCCACCGCCATCGTGGGCCGCCCCAACGCAGGCAAGTCCTCCCTTTTGAACGCCCTGGCGGGGTATGAGCGGGCCATCGTCACGGATATCCCCGGCACCACCCGGGACACGGTGGAGGAATCCGTGGTGTGCGGCGGAGTACGGCTGCGGCTGATGGACACCGCCGGCATCCGCCATACGGAGGACACGGTGGAACGGCTGGGGGTGGAGCGCTCCCGGCAGGCCCTGGAGGCGGCGGACCTTGCAATGGCGGTGGTGGACGGCTCCGCCCCCCTGACGCAGGAGGACGAAGAGATCCTGCGCCTTGCCGCCCGGTGCCCCCGGTGGATTTTCGTTGTCAACAAGGAAGACCTCCTCCCCGGTGAGACCCGGATCCCCGCCCTGCCGGAAGGACTCCCCGCCCCCGGGGCGGCGGTGTGCCTGAGCGCCCTCACCGGCGCGGGGCTGGACGCCCTGGAGCAGGCGGTGGCGGCGCTGTTTCCGGAGGGGGACATCCCCGAGGGATCCATCCTCACCAATGAGCGCCAGGAGCACGCCGCCCGCCGGGCCGCCCAGGCGGTACAGCGGGCCCGGGAGGCCCTGGCGGCGGGCTTCACCCCCGACGCCATCCTCACCGACGTGGAGGAGGCCCTGGACGCCCTGGGAGAGCTGACGGGCCGCACCGCCCGGGAGGAGATCGTCTCCGGCATTTTCTCCCGGTTCTGCGTGGGAAAATAAACGGCTCCACATGGTTCTCTGCCTTTCAAAAGGTGATTTACAAAATCACATCTCCGTGCTATACTTTCCTCTGTAAAATAAGGCCTGCCCGCTGGTACGGCGGGCAGGGAATCTGCCGCACAAGGAGGGAGACGCAGCATGCACGATCTGAGCGAACTGCAGGACCGGCTGCGCAAGGAACGGCCCGTCCCCTGGGACCAGCTGCCGGATTTTGCGCTGTACATGGATCAGGTCCTCAGCTATATGGACCGCCAGGTGATCCGGTTTGACGAGGACGACGGCCTCACCGCCGCCATGGTGAACAACTACACGAAAAGCGGCCTGGTGCCCCGGGCCAGCGGGAAAAAGTACGGCCGGGACCATCTGGCCTACCTCACCGCCATCTGCATCCTCAAGCGGGTGATGTCCACCCGGGACATGGATCTGCTGATCCGGGAGGAACTCCAGGGGGAGCGCCCCGTCTCCGACGGGTACGCCGCCTTCTGCGCAAGCCTGGACAAGGCCCTCTCCCTCACCGCCGACGAGATCGCCCAGCGCACGGAGCCGGACGATCTGGCGGACGCCGCCATCCACTTTGCCCTCATGAGCTATGCCGCCGGCGTGGCCAGCAGCCGCTATGTGACCCTTCTGCGGGAGGCAAAGGGCTGCGGTGAAGCTGAGAAGCCCAAGCGGGAGAAAAGCAAAAAGGAAAAGGAGCTGGGATGAGACATGGGTGAATTTGTCATCATGACCGACAGCTGCTGTGATATGACCGCCGCCATGGCGGAGGAGCTGGGCCTCTGCGTGCTGCCCCTGAGCCTCCACATGGGAGACCGGGTCTATCACAACTATCTGGACGGCCGGGAGATCGGCTTCCAGGATTTCTACGCCCGGATCCGCAGCGGTGAGACCGCCACCACCTCCGCCGTCAACGTAGGGGCCTTTGAGGTGAAGATGCGGGAGATCCTGGGCCAGGGCAAGGACATTTTGTGCATCAACTTCTCCTCCGCCCTCTCCACCACCTACCAGTCCGCCACCATCGCCGCGGCGGACCTGCGGGAGGAGTTCCCGGACTCCAAGGTCTTCGTGGTGGATTCCCTGTGCGCCTCCCTGGGACAGGGCCTTTTGGTATACCTGTGCGCCCAGGAGCAGCGCAAGGGCCGCTCCGTGGAGGAGGTCCGGGACTTTGCCGAGGCCACCAAGGGCTCTATCTGCCACTGGTTCACCGTGGATGACCTGAACCACCTGAAGCGGGGCGGCCGCATCAGCGCCGCCACCGCCTTCTTCGGCACCATGCTCTCCATCAAGCCGGTGCTCCACGTGGACGACGGCGGGCACCTGGTGCCTGTCAGCAAGACCCGGGGCCGGAAGGCCTCCCTGCTGGCCCTGGTGGACCACATGGAACAGACCGCCCTGGACGCCTCGGGCGGCACGGTGTTCATCTCCCACGGCGACTGCGAGGCGGACGCCCGGTTCGTGGCGGACGAGATCACCCGCCGGTTCGGGAACCGGGACATCTCCATCAACTTCGTGGGCCCCGTCATCGGCAACCACTCGGGCCCCGGCACGGTAGCCCTCTTCTTTGTGGGCTCCAAACGATAAATCAGCCTGCGCGTCCGGAGGGAGCTCCTTCCGGACGCCGCGTGTCTTTTCTCCCCGGCACTTTCCGCCGGGCCATTTTCTCCGCCCCCCGGGCGGATCTGCTGCAAGGAGCTTGATTATGAACTGGCTGGAACTGCACATCGACACCACCCACGCCGGACTGGAGCCGGTGGAGACCCTCCTCTCCTCCCTGGGCATCGACGGCGTGGTCATTGACGACGAGACGGAATTCCACGACTTTCTGGAAAACAACCGCCAATACTGGGACTATGTGGACGAGGATCTGGAGGCGGCCATGCGGGGCCGCTCCCGCATTACCTTTTATCTGGAGGCCGGAGAGGCGGGCTTTTCCCAGATGGCCCTGGTGCGCCTGGCCCTGGAGGATCTCAAGGCCAAGCGGGACGACTGCGGCAGCCTCCTTTTGACCATGGACACCATCCAGAACGCCGACTGGGAAAACAACTGGAAGCAGTACTACAAGCCCATGGAGATCGGAGAGCGGCTGCTGGTGATTCCCCAGTGGCTCCAGGAGGATGAAAAGGTGAAGCGGCTCCTTGCCCAGGGCCGGGTGCCTCTGGTGCTGGACCCGGGCCTCACCTTCGGCACCGGCAGCCATGCCACCACCCGGCTGTGTCTGACGGCCCTGGAGTCCCTGATCCACGGGGGCGAGGAGGTGCTGGACCTGGGCTGCGGCAGCGGCATCCTCTCCATTGCCGCCCTGAAGCTGGGTGCCAGGCACGCCTTTGCCTGCGACATCGACGACAAGTGCCAGGACGTGGCCTATGAAAACGCCGCCCTCAACGGCATCGGCGCCGACACCTACACGGTGGATGCCGGGGACATCCTCTCCGACAAGGGCCTCCAGCAGAAGATTGGCGGGGGGTACCAGGTGGTGCTGGCCAATATCGTGGCGGATGTCATCATCGCCCTGGCCCCGGCGGTGCGGGGGCTGCTGGCGGAGGAGGGGCGCTTCGTCTGCTCCGGCATCATCGACGACCGGGCGGAGGAGGTGGCGGCGGCTCTCACCGCCGCGGGCCTTGAAATTCTGGACACCCGCAGCTCCGAAGGCTGGTTCTCCTACACCTGCCGGTAAGGCGTTTCCCAAGCTTGCATAGAAAAGCGCACGGCGTTTGCCGTTCGCTTTTTCTGATGAAAAACGTCCCCCAGGATCGCCTCGCAGAGTTTCGCCGCCCGCAGGCGGTGAAATGAAGTTAAAATCTGTTTTTTCCGGGGACATGCGCCTCGGAAAAAACACCGCGCAGTCTGCAAGTGTGACATTTGGCCCCACGGGCCAAATGATGCGCGCAGCGGACTGGATCCCCCTTCAAAAAATGCGGGCATTTTTTGATGCGCACGGCGTTTGCCGTGCGCTTTTTTCCGCCCTTCGACACGCTCCCCCATGCTTTTCATGTCTTTCAGAGTAGAATGAGGGAAATGACAGGAGGTGGTCCCATGAAACGGCGGTTTTTGCGGGAGCGGCGGGTGATGCAGCTGCGCCCGTCGGAGATCCGACCCAATCCCGCCCAGCCCCGCCGGGAGTTTGACGAAAAGGGGCTCAAGGATCTGGCAGCCTCGGTGGCCCGCCACGGCATCCTCCAGCCTCTGACGGTGCGGCGCACCCCCACCGGCTGGGAGCTGGTGGCGGGAGAGCGGCGTCTGCGGGCGGCAGTGCTGGCGGGGCTCTCCACCGTGCCCTGCCTGGAGACGGAGGCGGACAGCGATGAGAGCGCGGTGCTGGCGTTGGTGGAGAATCTCCAGCGGCGGGACCTGCACTATCTGGAGGAGGCGGAGGCCATCGCCGCCTTTTTGCGGCGGACAGGCCTCACCCAGGAGGAAACGGCGGCCCGGCTGGGGATGTCCGCCCCGGCCCTGGCCAACAAGCTGCGGCTTTTGCGGCTGGACGACAAGTGCCGCTGCGTGCTGACCCAGGCGGGCCTCTCCGAGCGCCACGCCCGGTGCCTGCTGCGGCTGGAGGACCCGGAGGAGCGCCTCTCCGCCGCCAAACACTTTGCCCAGGCCCACCTGAGCGTTGCCCAGGCGGAGCAGTACATCGAGCGGCGGCTCCAGGCCCTCCAGTCCACGCCGCCCGCGGGACGGCGGGCCTATATCATCAAGGACGTGCGCCTCTTTCTCAACAGCGTGGACCGGGGGCTGCGGCTCATCCGGGACGCGGGGGTAGACGCCCGGACGGAGCGCCAGGACACCGAGGACGCCATTTTGCTGACCATCCGCATTCCCAAGGACCGCAAGCAGGCCTGAGCCCGGGTTGTTACGGGATTGTAATGCTTTCCAGGAAAGAGGTGTGCTAGAATAGGCAAGTGAAAGCATAGACTGTGGAAGCGCAGCCTGATCTCGTGATCACAGGAGGGCGTCATGGAAGATCACAACGAGGCCATGGTGCAAAAAGCCGGGGGGGCCCGGCTGAAAAAGGGCGGCAAAAGGCCGCTGATGGTCATAGGAATCCTCGTAGGCGTGGTGTGTGCCGCCTATGTGGGTCTTTGCGCCTGGGCCGGTTCCCTGGATACCTTTTATCCCAACACCACCATCAACGACGTGGAAGTTGGCGGGCTCACCGTCTCCCAGGCGGCGGAGCAGCTGCGCCAGGTGCTGCCGGAGAAGAAGATCGACTTTTATCTGCCTGCGGCGGATCAGACCGGAGACGGCCAAAGCGCCCCGGAGGGGATGCTTGTCTACGAGGAAGCTCCCGCCGCCACCGTCACCTACCGGGAGCTGGGGATCACCGATGCCCTGGACTACGAGTCCCAGGCGCAGCTGGTCTTTGACCTTGCCCAGACCGAGCCGGGCTTCTTTGCCCGGGGGTGGAACTATCTTGCCTGCCTGATGGGCAGCCGGGGCGCCAAAGAGATCGCCCCGGAGCCGGAGGAGGCCGTTTTTCAGGAGAAGACCGCCCAGCTGGCGGAGGAATTTTCCCGGGAGCCTGTGGACACCTCCTATGAGGTGACGGAGGACTCCCTGCAGGTAACCGTGGCCCAGAACGGCCTGTCTGTGTCCGCCCAGGATCTGGAAGAGGACACGCTGCTCTCTTTGCGGGAAAATGCCGGCGGAGAGGAAAATGCCCGGGTCTATGTGGAAGACGCCAAGATCCTTCCCGCCCAGACCATCACCGCCCAGGCCATCCACGACGCCACCGCGGGCGTCATGAAGAACGCCGGGTATGACGCCGCCACCAATACCATCATCCCCGAACAGGTGGGGGCGGAGTTTGACGTCTCCGCCGCCCAGGCTGCCATAGACGCTGCGGCCCCGGGGGAGACCGTCTCCATCACCGCCCAGGTGGAGCTGCCGGCGGTCACCGCCGACGAGCTCAAGGACGTGCTGTTCCGGGACGTGCTGGGCGAGTGCCGCACCCATGTCTCCGGCACCTCCGCCCGCATCAGCAACGTGAAGCTCTCCGCCGCCGCCTGCAACGGCGTGGTCCTCAATACCGGGGACGTCTTCTCCTACAATGCCACCACCGGCCAGCGCACCACCGCCAAGGGCTACCAGGCGGCTCCCGCCTATGTGGGCGGCGAGACCGTGGACGAGGTGGGCGGCGGCGTGTGCCAGACCTCCTCCACCATCTACTACGCCTGCCTGCGGGCCAATCTGGAGATCACCGAGCGTTACGCCCACCGCTATGTCCCCGCCTACATCGACTGGGGCATGGACGCCACCGTCTCCTGGGGCGGCCCGGACTACAAGTTCACCAACAACACCAACTACCCCATCAAGATCGTGGCCACCTATTCCAAGGGCTATCTCACGGTGAAGATCCTGGGCACCAACGTGGACGGTACTTACGTGAAGATGACCAACGAGGTCCTCTCCAAGACCCCCTGGGAGACCGTCTACAAGGACGATCCCACCCTCCCCGCCGGCACGGAGAAGGTCACCACCACCCCCTACACCGGCTATAAAGTAAAGTCCTACCGCAATGTCTACAGCGCTGACGGCAAGCTGATCTCCAGCACCTACGAGGCCACCAGCGACTACAAGGTCCGCAACAAGGTCATCTCCAAGGGCCCCGCCCTGCCGGAGACCCCTGCCTCCGGTGAGGCCCAGCTGCCCGGCGATACCACCGTGAATCCCGGCACCGGCAGCGAGACCCAGACCGGCGGCCAGACGGGCACCGGCACGTCCGGCACCAATACCGGCGGCGCCTCCGGCACCGGCCAGGCCGAAACCGGCGGCAGCACCTCCACCACCCCCGAGGGCGAGACCCCGGTGATTGTGGTGCCCCTGGGCTGACCCGGCCGGGCGGCCGCAGGCATCCACATCAGACAAAACACCCGGCGTCTAAAAGACGCCGGGTGTTTTTTTGCCTGTATACTTCCTCTCCCGGCGGCACACCCTAAGGGGAACACCATCATAAGGGGGAATGGGATCTTGCGGCGGTGGCAGCTGGCGGCGGCAGCGGGGATCATGGGGGCCGGAGCCCTGGCGGCCTGGTGCTTCCGGGAGGAGCTGACAGCCCGGGCCATTGCGGAGCGTTCCCCGGGGCAGGGGTTTGCGGCGGCGGCGTTCCTCATCGGGCTCTATGCCCTCAAGGGCCTCTCCCTGACCTTTCCCATCTCCGCCCTGACGGCGGCGGGAGGCCTCCTCTTCCCCTATCCGGAGGCTCTGGCGGTGAACCTCACCGGCGTGGCGGCAGCCCACCTTGGGCCTTTTTTGCTGGGGCGGCGCCAGGAGGGCGGGCTGGAGGCTCTGACGGCTCGGTATCCCAAAATCCGCGTCCTGCGTCCTCCCGCGGATCACCGCTGGCGGACGGTCTTTCTGCTGCGCCTGGCGGGCGCCACCCCCGGAGACCTGGTGAGCATGTACCTGGGGGCCGCCGGGGTGCCTCTTGGCACCTACCTCTCCGCAGGTCTCCTGGGAGCGGCTCCCCGGGTGGCGGCGGCCACGGCCCTGGGGTCGGCCCTGTGGAGCCCCGGCTCCCCCCGGTTCTGGACCTCCCTGGGCCTTTCCGCCGCCCTGACGGTGCTGGCTGCGGCGCTGTGGCGGGGGATGCGGGAGTGATGCCCCCCTTTTGCGCAAAAAAACGCCCCGGAAAGCGCCTTGCATACGCTTTCCGGGGGATATACACCATCTTTTATTTCCGCTGCCGCTTGAGGATGCGGATATCCTCCCCGAAAAAGGGCAGGACCTTGTATTCCCCCTCAATGCGGGAGGCAATCTGAGGGGAATAGCGGCTGGCGATCTCGTTGTTGTTCTCCACCATGCTGAGGTTGGTGGAGAGGATGGTGGCCCGCTTTTCCATAAGGCGGGTGTTGACGATCTGGTACAGGGCGCTCTGGACGAAAGCGGTGGTCATCTCCGTGCCCAGGTCATCCAGGATCAGCAGGTCGCAGTGGAGCACCCGCTCCACGTCGGCGTCCGCCTCCTCCCCGTCCTCCCGGCGGAACTTCTGGCTCTCGAAGCGGCGGAAGATGCTGCCCGCCGTGTCGTACACCACGGAGCAGCCCTTTTCGCTGACCACCCGGGCAATGGCGGCGGAGAGGAATGTCTTGCCCAGGCCCGTGCCGCCGGTGAGCAGCAGGTTGCCGCTGACCCCCGGCGCGAAATTCATCGCATAGGTCCGGCAGGTGTTGTACACCCACTCCATATTCTCCCGGGGAGAGATGCCCGCGGTAAAATTGCGCTCCCGGGAATACCAGTCCAGGGAGAAGGTCTCAAAGCTCTGGGTGCCCAGGTCCAGCATCCGGGAGAGCTCCTTTTGCTGCTCCCGGGCGTAGTATTTCTTCAGGCACCGGCACACGCCGCCATTGCGGTACCCCGTGTCCCCGCAGAGGGGACACACGGGCGCCTCCTCCAGGGCGTCCTCCGGATAGCCCATCTGAGAAAGCAGCCGGCGCTTTTCTGCCTGGAGGCCCAGGTTCTCGTCCCGCAGCACCTCCACCGCCGGCAGGGGATCCGTCCCCCGGCGCATGGCGGCGGCAATGATGCGGCTGGCGGTGCCGGAGAGCTCCGACTCGATCTCCCGCAGCCGGGGCTGGCGGCGGAAGATGACCTCCCGCCGGGTCTGAAACTGTTGCTCCCGGGCACGGCGGTCCTCCTCGAACTTCTGCACCGCCCGGCGCAGGATCCGTCCGTCGTAGGCCATGTGGTCACTCCCCCTTGTCTCGCTGCTGGATGAAGCGCTTCATCCAGCTGATGTCGTCCCGGTCCGCCGGGGCGGAGGGCTTGCGGCTGCCGGGTTTCTCCGTGCGCCGGATCTCCTCCGCCGTGTGGAGGCCCTCCTCATGCCAGCGCCTGAGGATGCCGTTTAAGTAGGGCCACCGAAGCTCGTGGCACTTGAGCACCGTCTTGTCGTAGGCGATGGCCACCGCCTCCGGCGAAAAGCCCATGTCCTGCCAGGCGGTGAGATACTTCTCCTCCGAGGGCACGGGCATCCGCTCTCCCAGCCCCAGTACCCGCATGTAGCCGGGCATGGTGGCCTGGCGGCGGGCATAATCCTTTAAGTACGCGGCGGCGGCGGCCTGGGTGTCGATACCCTTGCGGGCCCAGGCGTAGCCCTCCTTCTCGATCTGGCGCATGCCGGGGCGGCGGCCCTCCCCGTACCGCTCCTGTGTCCGCTGGGCGCAGTGGCACACCAAGAGGTACACCACGTCCGCCGGAAGGCCCACGTAGTCCATGAGCCCCAGCAAAATCCCCAGGTCCGCGGTGGTGAGCCGCTTGCCCAGCTTACGCTCCACCTCGGCGGTGAGGGTGCGGAACTCAGAGCTGCTCTCCAGCCGCTGCGTCAGATCCGAGCGGGTGTAGGCGGGACGCTCTTCCGCGGGTTCCGGGGGCGCCTCCTCCCCCGCCGGAGCCACCAGCCCCAGCTCCCGCAGCACGGCCTCCGCCGCCTCGATACGGGTGCGGTCCCACCGCAGCTCTCCCGCCAGGGACCGGGGCATCACCGTGCCCCGGTGGCGCAGCAGCGCCAGATACAAAAGCGCCGCGTCCCCGTCTCCCCGCTCCAGCAGCCGGCGGGCGGCGGCGGCCGTGACGGTGAGGTTTTCCTCTCCCGTGGATATGAGACAGCTTGGCATGGGATCCCCCTCCCCTCCTGGGCCCGGTGTTCCGGGCCTTGATTTCGAACCTTTATTTTACACGAATTCCGCCGCAAGAACAACCCCCTGGAGCCCCACTTCCAAAATCCGACGGTTTTTGAACTTTTTTGAAAGGTTTCTCATTTTTACTGGCACACGCCGGCGGGGTATGCTATACTGTAAGATACGATAATAGGCGGCATATGGGCTTTTTTACCGGAGAGGGAGATCCCGCCGCCGGAAAAACTTCCAAAGAGGAGGACTTTTTATGGCAAACCGTGTGGTCATCAGCATCTGCGGCGAGGACTATACTTTTGTGGCGGAGGAGTCTGCCGCCTATATGGAAAAGGTGGGCAATTACGTCAGCGCCAAAATGAATGAGGTCCTCAGCAGCGCCAAGGTAGGCCGGATCGACGCCGCTGTCCTCACCGCCGCCAACATCACCGACGAGCTGTTCAAATCCCAGGCGGCGGCGGAGCAGCTGCGGGGCCAGATCAAGGAGTATCTGGACGAGGCGGGCAAGGCCCAGGCGGAGGCCAGCGAGCTCAAGCGGGAGGTCTTCCGCCTGCAGCAGAAGCTGGACCAGCTGAACCGGAACACAGGCCGCGGATGAAGCCGGAGCTGTTGTCCCCCGCCGGGTCTCCGGAGGCCCTCCGGGCCGCTGTGGAAAACGGCGCCGGGGCCGTGTACCTGGGCTGGGGGGAATTCAATGCCCGCCGGGGCGCCAAAAACTTTACCGATGAAGAATTTGCAGATGCCCTTATCTACTGCCATGAGCGGGGCGTCCGGGTCTTTCTGACCCTCAATACCCTTCTGACGGACCGGGAGCTTCCGGCGGCCCTGGAGACCGCCCGCACTGCCTGCCGCCTGGGGGTGGACGCCATTTTGGTGCAGGACTGGGGCCTTTTTGACCTGCTGCGGGGCGTCCTGCCGGACCTCCCCCTCCACGCCAGCACCCAGATGAGCCTCTTTACCTCCGGCGGTGCCTGCGAGGCCGCCGCCGACGGCTGCGAGCGGGTGGTCATCGCCCGGGAGTGCTCCGGGGAGGAGACGGCGGAGATCTGCCGCCGCTGCCCTGCGGAGGTGGAGATCTTCGGCCACGGGGCCCTTTGCATGTGCTACTCCGGCCAGTGCGAGATGAGCGCCCTCATCGGGGGCCGGTCCGGCAACCGGGGCACCTGCGCCCAGCCCTGCCGGATGCGCTACGACGTAGTGCCTCTGTCCAGCTGGGAGGATGACCCCGCCGCCGCGAAGGCCGCCCGGGTCCAGGGGGGCAAAACTGTCTGTCCTGTGGACGACGCGCCCCCTCCCGCCGCGGGAAAGCCCTCCCCCGGCAACCAGCGGCCCCTGAGCCTCAAGGACAGCTGCCTGGCGGACCGCCTCACGGAGGCGGAGGCCATGGGCGTTTCCTGCTTGAAGCTGGAAGGCCGCATGAAGCGGCCGGAGTATGTGGCGGTGATCACCGGCATCTATGCAACGCTCCTCCGGGAGGGCCGCGGCCCTACGGCGGAGGAGCAGCGAGCGCTGGAGCAGGCGTTCTCCCGCTCCGGCTTTACCGACGCCTACTGGCGGGGCCGCCACGGCGCCGCCATGCTGGGAGCCCGGCCGGAAAACGCGCCGGAACCCAAGGAACTCTTTGCGGCGGCCAAGGCCGCCTATGACCGGGGCGGCATGCGCACCGTGCCGGTGGATTTTTTCTGCGCCATTTTGGCGGGCGAGCCCTGCACCCTCACCGCCGTGGACCAGGACGGACACACCGTCACCGTCACGGGCCCGGTGCCGGAGGCTGCCCGCAGCCGTGCCCTGACGGAGGAGGATCTCCGGGACCGGCTGGGAAAAACCGGCGGCACCGCCTACCGCTGCCGGGAGGTGTCCGTGACCCTGGATGAGGGCCTCTCCCTGCCTGCCAGTGCCGTCAACGCATTGCGCCGGGAGGCCCTCTCCGCCCTGACGGCAGAGCGCACCGCGCCGCCCCCGCGCCGGGAGCTTCCCCTGCCGCCGGAGGTGTCGGACACCTGCGCTGCCCCGGAGCCGCGCCTCACCGTCTCCGTCACCACCGCCGCCCAGCTGACGGGCGGCCTTCTGGACCTCTCCCCCGCCCGGGTGTATGTGCCGTTGGAGCTGCTGCGGGACTTCCCCGCCCTGCCGGAGGGGGAAACGGAGTGGTTTGCCGTGCTGCCCCGGGTGTGGCGGGACCGGGACGAGGAGCGCCTTTCCCAGTGGCTGGATCACGCCATAGCCCTGGGGGTCACCGGGGCCGCCGTGGGCAATCTGGGCCACCTGCCCCTGGTGCGGGACCGGGGACTGACCCTGGCGGGCGATTTCGGCATGAACGTATTCAACAGCCGCTCCCTGGCCTACCTGAAAGAAAAAGGCCTCTCTTCCGCCTGCGTGTCCTTTGAACTGCGCTTTGCCCAGATCCGGGACCTCCACAAGCCCCTGCCCACGGAGGCCGTGGTCTACGGGCGGCTGCCGGTGATGATCACGGAGAACTGCCTCCTGCAAAACACCGTGGGCTGCCGGTGCGACCGGGCCAACGTGCTGGTGGACCGCACCGGGGCCGCCTTCCCCATCCTCCCGGCTTTCGGCCACCGGACGGAGCTGCAAAACAGCCGCCCGCTGTGGCTGGCGGACCGGCCGGACTGGCGCCGCCTGGGCCTCACCTACGCCCGGCTGCGCTTTACCACCGAGTCCCCAGAGGAGTGCGTCCGGGTGTTCCGGGCCTACCAGACCGGCGGCGCGCCGGCGGGGCCCTTTACCCGGGGCCTCTATGAGCGGGGCGTGGAGTGAGGAAAAATTTCCCCGTTTTCAGGGTATTTTCAATAACGAACTGTATAATATTTATTTAACTATACGAAACATCATCAAAATTGGAGTTTCCCATGGAAGAGATCAAGGTAAAATATTTTGTAGACGGCATTGACGAGCTCACCTACGTGGCGGGCAAATCCGACTGGATCGACCTCCACGCGGCGGAGGACGTGACCCTCCACGCCGGGGAATACCGGCTCATCCCCCTGGGGGTGGCCATGGCTCTGCCGGAGGGGTGGGAGGCCCATCTGGCTCCCCGCAGCTCCACCTTCAAGAATTTCGGCATTCTGCAGACCAACGCCGTGGGGGTGGTGGACTGCACCTACCGGGGAGACGGGGACCAGTGGTTCATGCCCGCCTACGCCACCCGGGACGTCACCATTCCCAAAAACGCCCGGATCTGCCAGTTCCGCATCATGCGCAACCAGCCCCGGCTCCACTTCACCCGGGTGGAGCACCTGGAGGGGCCCGACCGGGGGGGCTTCGGCTCCACGGGCATCTGAAGGAGGGCGGACATGGCAAAGATCGTACTGGCCTCCGGATCCCCCCGGCGCCAGGAGCTGCTCCACCGCATGGGCATCGACGACTTCGATGTCCGGGTGCCTCAGGCGGAGGAAACCTGCCCCCCGGATCTCTCGCCCCGGGAAACGGTGGCGTACATCTCCCGGGAGAAATCCGACGCTGCCGCGGCGTTGTGCACGGCGGAGGAACTCATCATCACCGCCGATACCATGGTGTTTCTGGATAACCGGCGGCTGGGCAAGCCCGCCGATGAGGCGGAAGCCCTGGAGATGCTGACGGCCCTCCAGGGGCGTCACCACACCGTCTGCACTGGCGTCACCGTCCGCCGGGGCGATACCATCCTCACGGAGTCCGAGTCCACGGACGTCTATTTCCGTCCCGCCACCCGGGAAGAGCTTCTTGCCTACATCCGCACCGGGGAGCCCATGGACAAGGCGGGCGCCTACGGCATCCAGGGCCGGGGGGCGCTGCTGGTGGAGCGGATCGACGGGGACTTTTTCAATGTGATGGGCCTGCCGCTGCTGCGCCTTTCCCGTATGCTGGAGCGCTTCGGCCTCCGGCTGCTGGCCTGAGGCGGAGGCGGAGATAAGGAGCGTTTGCCTTGAAGCAGTTTTTGAAAAATCACGGACTGTGGATTCTGTTTGCCGCGGCGGTGATCGCCGTGGCTATGGCCTGCATGTCCTACTTCTCCAACACCTCCTCCCCCCTGTCCAACCTGGCGGGGACCCTGGCCTCCCCTTTCCGGGCGGTGTATAGCGCCGTCACCGGCTGGGTGGAAGACAAGCAGGCCTACTTTGCTGACGTGAAGGCCCTGGAGGAGGAGAACGCGGAGCTCAAGCAGCAGATCGCCCAAATGGAGGCGGATGTCCGCCAGGCAGAGAGCGACCGGGCGGAAAACGACCGTCTGCGGGAGGCCCTGAACCTGAAGACAGAGCGTCAGGACATCACCGGGGATCTGGAGCTGGCCACCGTCACGGAGCACAGCGTCTCCAACTGGACCTCCTCCCTGACCCTCAACAAGGGCACTGCCCACGGCGTGGAGGTGGGTGACTGCGTCATCACCGAGACCGGCGCCCTGGTGGGCCTGGTAGGCAAGGTGGGCTACAACTGGTGCACCGTGCTGACGCTGGTGGACACCGATACCTCCCTGGGCGCCCGGGTGTTCCGCACCAAGGACCTGGGTGTGGCTCATGGAGACTTCTCCCTGATGGAGGAAAACCGGCTGCGGCTGGATTACCTGCCTGCCGGCTGCCAGCTGATGGGCGGCGACCTGGTGCTCACCTCCGGCCTTGGCGGCTACTACCCCGCCGACTTGGTCATCGGCACCGTGGAGGAGGTCCAGCGGGACGACTCCGGCGCCGCCACCTACGCCATCCTGGCGCCCGAGGCGGATTTCGACCAGCTGGAGCAGGTCTTTATCATCAAGTCCTTCGTGGCGGGCTCCTGAGCCTGCCCTTCCGCCGCTTTCAGGCGGCCGCCAGTTTCCCAGGAAAGGAGCATCGCCGTGCTGGCCCGCAACGAGACGATTTTCAAATGGGCGCTCTATGCCGCCGCCGCCCTCTTGTGCTTTTTGGTGCAGGGAGCGGTGCTCCAGCGCCTTACCATCTGGGGCGTCATCCCCTTTGTCTATCCGGTGATTGCCGCCGTGGTGGCCGCCTATGAGGGGCCCACGGCGGGAACCATCTTCGCCCTGGCCCTGGGGGTGGTGTGCGACACCCTGGTGCCGGAGTCCATCCCCTGCTTTTACACCCTGATCTTTCCGGCGGCGGGCCTGTGCGCCGCCCTGATCTCCCAGAGCCTCATCAAGGCCGGATACCTCTGCTCCCTGGTCTCTTCCGCCGTGGCCTTTTTGCTGACGGGATTTTTCCACTGCCTGGTGTTCTGGGCCCAGGGACATTCCGTCTGGGCCACCGGCGGCTATCTGATGGTGCGGGAGCTGTGCGTGTCCCTTCTCCTCTCCATCCCCGCCACGGCCCTGTTCTCCGCCGTGTACCGCAAGACCCACATGGACGACTAAGGAGGTCCCATGGATCACAAGGAACGCAAAAATTTACGATTGGGACTTCTGGGTGCCTTCGGTGTGGCCATTCTGCTGGTCTACCTGGGATTGCTCTTTGATGTCCAGGTCACCAATCACGACTACTACCTCTCCCAGTCCATCCGCTCCATCGCCCGGACGGAGACGGTGGAGGCCTCCCGCGGCCTTATTACCGACCGCAACGGCAAGTCCATGGTCTCCAGCCGCCCCTCCTACAATCTCACCTTCGACGCCAGCCTCCTGAAGGCCGGCCAGGATGAGAACCAGGCCATTTTGGAGCTGCTGGAGCTGTGTGAGGCCCAGGGCGTGGAGTGGGAGGACAACCTGCCCATCTCCGACTCCGCCCCCTTCTCCTATACCCTGGACAGCGTCACCGACGTCATGCGCAGCCGCTTTTTGAAGTATCTCAAGGATCTGGAGCCGGCCCACGACGCTTTGGCGGCCTATCTCTATGAGCACCCGGAAACGGTGCTGGAGGAGGGCGAGGAGGTCCCCTCCCCCGACGCCAGCGCCATTGACGTGGCCGCCAATGTAGGGGAAAAACTTCTGGATGAGATGGAAGACGAAGACCTCACCGCCCAAGTTTTGGAGGGCGCGGGCCTCTCTGCCCACACCCTCATCGAGCTGATGCGGGGAGAGGAAGGCTTCTCCCTGCCGGTCACCTTCTCCCTCAACGAGGCCCGGATGGTGCTGGGCGTGCGCTATGAGCTGTCCATCCGGAACCTGGTGGACACCGACGCCTACACCATGGCGGAGGATGTGGACACCTCCTTTATCTCCCTGATCAACGACGGCAATTACGCCGGGGCCAAAATCACCAATTCCTCCGTCCGGCAGTATGATACCACATACGCCGCCCACATCCTGGGCTACACCACCGGCATCTGGGCGGAGGATCTGGAGAATCTGGAGGGCAAAAATTACAGCGGTACCGACAAGATCGGCCGCACCGGCGTGGAGGCCGCCTTCGAGGACTACCTCCACGGCACCAACGGCAAGCGCATCGTCTCCACCAACTCCAACGGCAAGGTCACCGGCGAGTACTACTCCGTGGAGCCCGTGCCCGGCAACACCGTGGAGCTGACCATCGACCTGGACTTGCAGCAGGTGGTGGAGGAGGCCCTGGCCAAGACCGTCAACGCCATGAATGAGGCGGACGGCAACGAGACCCGGGGTGCCGCCGCGGCGGTGCTCACCACCCACGGCAGCGAGGTGCTGGCCCTGGCTTCCTATCCCACCTATGACCCCGCCAACTATAACCGGGACTACAACACCCTCAGCAAGGACCCCGCCAACCCCCTGTGGAACCGGGCCACCAACGGCACCTACGCCCCCGGTTCCACCTTTAAGCCCCTGACGGCCATCGCAGCCTTGCAGGAGGGCATTATCACCCCCACAAAGGAAATCCGGGCCACCCACACCTGGTACTATCCCGGAGACCGCAACAGCTATGCCAACTGCTGGTATGCCGGCAGCCACGGCCTTCTGAACGTCACGGAGGCCATCACCAACTCCTGCAATTACTTTTTTGCCCAGATGGGTTATGAGCTGGGGATGGACCGGCTGCGGGAATATGCCCAGGCTTTCGGCCTGGGATCTTCCACAGGCATTGAGATCGGGGATGCCAGCGGCAAATTGCCGGAAAATCCCCAGGGCCAGGATCAGGCTCCCTGGGCCGCTTTCGGCCAGGCCACCCAGGCCTATACCCCGCTGCAGCTGGCCAACTACATCGCCACCCTGGTCAACGGCGGTGAGCTCTACGATGTGCACCTGCTCAAATCCGTCAAGACCTACGACAACTCCCAGGTGGTGGCCGTGGGCCAGGCGGAGCCCCGCAGCACTCTGGACATCAGCGCCGCCAATCTGGAGGCGGTGAAGGAGGGCATGCTGGGCTACACCCAGCCCGGCGGCATGGTCTACAACGCCTTCCGCAACTGCATCGTCACCGCCGGCGCCAAGACCGGCACCGCCCAGCTGGGCAACAACGATAAGAACAACGGCGTCTTCGTGTGCTTCGCCCCCTACGACGACCCGGAGATCGTGGTGTCCATCGTCATCGAAAAGGGCGACGCCGGCGCCAACCTGGCCTCCACCGCCGTGGAGATCCTCAACGCCTATTTCTCTGCCGATGAGATCGGCACCGCCATCATCGGCGAAAATGAGCTGCTGCAATAAGTCTTTCTAAGGAGGCCGCCGCCCCATGAGCGAGCCCTTTGTATTTGATTCCCGCTGTACCCTCTGTAAAGATCCCTTCGGCGCCGCCCGCTGCGGCGGGCATGTCACCTTTTCCTGCCGTCCCCTGCTGCGGGAGGGATTCACCCACTGTGCGGTGGTACTGCGCCAGGAGTTCTCCGAGACGCGCCGGGAGGTGGAGCTCTCCCCCGGCGAAGCCCAGGGGGAGCGGGCCCTGTTCACCGGATCGGTGGAGATGCCGGACACCCCGGAGCTCATCTGGTATCATTTCCGCTTCTGGCGGGAGGACGGCTCCGGCTGCGACCTGGACAAAACCGGCTACCGCAGCGACGGCTTCCTGGAACCCTGGCAGCTGACGGTATATCAGCAAAACCCTTGTCCCCGCTGGTTCGGGGCGGGATTGACATACCAGATTTTTCCAGACCGGTTCCGCCGTCTCCCCGGGGATTCCCCGGATCCCACCGGGCTGGTGGGCAACCGCTGGGTACACGAGAACTGGGCCGACACCCCGGAGTGGCGG
Source organism: Dysosmobacter sp. (assembly GCF_052306735.1). Classification (NCBI taxonomy): domain Bacteria; kingdom Bacillati; phylum Bacillota; class Clostridia; order Eubacteriales; family Oscillospiraceae; genus Dysosmobacter; species Dysosmobacter sp. Next base: position 20,525 of record NZ_DAWBAJ010000032.1, read on the forward strand.
CCGGATCCCGACGGGGAGATCCGCAACCGGGACTTTTTCGGCGGCACCATTCAGGGCATCATCTCCCGGCTGCCGGACCTCTATGAGTTCGGCGTCACCACGCTGTACCTGAACCCCATTTTTGAATCTGCCTCCAATCACCGCTACAACACCGCCAATTATCTGAAAATTGACCCCATGCTGGGCACGGAGGAGGACTTCCGCCGCCTGTGCCATCAGGCCCATACCCTGGGGATGCGGGTGATCCTGGACGGCGTCTTCAACCACACCGGCTCCCAGAGCCTCTACTTCAATGCCGACGGGTTTTATCCCACCCTGGGAGCCGCCCAGAGCCAGGACTCCCCCTATTTCGACTGGTACTCCTTCCACCCCTGGCCCACGGATTACGACTCCTGGTGGGGCATCAATACTCTGCCTGCTGTCCGGGAGGACACCCCCTCCTATCTCTCCTACATGGTCACCGGGGAGGACTCCGTCATCCGTCACTGGCTGCGGGCGGGAGCCGACGGCTGGCGGCTGGACGTGGCCGACGAGCTGCCGGACCGCTTCATCGAAACCATCCGCTCCGTCATGGAGGAGACAAAGCCCGGCTCCGTCCTCATCGGAGAGGTGTGGGAGGACGCCAGCAACAAGATCGCCTACTCCCAGCGCCGGAAGTACCTGCTGGGCAGTGAGCTCCACGGGGTCATGAACTACCCCTTCCGCACGGCTTTGCTTGCCTACCTTCAGGGAGGCGGCGCCCAGGACTTCCGGGAGGCCATGGAGACCCTCCGGGAGCACTATCCCCCGGCAGCCTTCTACTCCGCCATGAACTTCCTGGGCACCCACGATACCCCCCGGATCCTGACGGTGCTGGGTGCGTCCCAGGTGCCCCAAAGCAAGGACGCCCGGGCTGCCTACCGCCTCTCCCCCGCCGAGCGCCAGCGGGGCGAGGCCCTGGTGCGGCTGGCGTCGCTGATCCTCTTTACCTTCCCCGGCTCCCCCACCGTCTACTACGGGGACGAGGTGGGCCTGGAGGGGTTTGAGGATCCCTTCAACCGGGGCACTTTCCCTCTGGGTCCGGCGGGCAGCCCCCTGACCCCCTGGTTTTTGCGGCTGGGAGCGCTGCGCAAAGAGATGACCTCTTTGCAGCGGGGAACCATAGACTACTTGGCGGCCCAGGGCCCCCTGCTGGCCTACACCCGCACCTGGGAAGACCAGATAGCCCTGACGGTGGTGAATGCCGGGGACGCCCGCACCCGCATGACCCTCCCCTGGTCCGCTCCTTCCGCCCGGGACATCATGACCGGCCGGGTCTTTCCCGCCGGAAACGGCCGTCTGGAGCTGACGGTGAATCCCCTTTCCGGGATGCTGCTGGTGTGACCTCTTCCTGGGATGTTTCACGTGAAACATCCCAGGTGTTTTTTTATCTCTTTTCTCCCATGTTTCACGTGAAACCTGCCGGAAAACCAGCGGATTTTTTGGAATATGCCTTGCAAGTGTACCTTGTCATTGCTATAATGTGACTGTCGGAAAGGCAAACAGCTGCTTTTCCGGCCTTTGGCGCCAAGTTTGGCCCATTCTGACCCTTTGCCGCCCTGTCCGGTGCCCAAGGATACCTGTGGGGCGGCAGGATCGGCTTGCGCATGTGGTTCCCGGGGATGTCTCCGGGAGCTTTTCCTGCCCAATTCCGTAGTTTTTTGCTAGAAAGTAGGTGCCTTCGTGGCAAAAACCATTGCAATCGTCAACCAGAAAGGCGGTGTCGGAAAGACCACCACCTGTGTGAACCTGGCCGCCGCCCTGACGGAGGCGGGCCAGCGCGTCCTGCTGTGCGACTTTGACCCCCAGGCCAACGCCACCTCCGGCATGGGCGTGGACAAGACCCTGTCCAAGGGCATTTACAACGTCCTCATCGGGGAGGTCACCGCCCAGGAAGCCCTGGTGCACACCCGGTTTGGGGACGTGCTCCCCTCCAACAAGGCCCTGGCGGGAGCGGGCATTGAGCTTATCGCCATGGACAACCGGGAGTACCTGCTGCGGGACGCCATTGACCAGGTGAAGGACCAGTACGACTTTGTGTTTGTGGACTGCCCTCCCTCCCTGGAGCTTCTGACCCTCAACGCCCTGTGTGCCGCCGACGCGATTTTAGTGCCCGTTCAGGGGGAATACTTTGCTTTGGAGGGGCTCAGCGACCTGATGAACACCGTGCGGATCGTCCGCCGGTCTCTCAATCCCGCTCTGGAGCTGGACGGCGTGCTCCTCACCATGTTCGACGGGCGCACCAACCTGGCCCTCCAGGTGGCGGAGGAAGTGAAGCACTACTTCCCCGGCAAGGTGTTCGCCACGGTGATCCCCCGGAATGTCCGGCTCTCCGAGGCTCCCAGCCACGGAAAGCCCATCACCGCCTACGACCGCACCTCCCGGGGCGCGGAGGCGTATACCGCCCTGGCGGCGGAGTTTTTGAAGAAACAATCTGCCTGATGATATAAAGGAGGTATTCCATGGCATCCAAAAAGCCCTCCGGGCTTGGCCGGGGCCTGGGCGCGCTGCTGGGAGACGACGTGCTCAAGGCCGACAGCTCCGGCTCCTTGAATCTCCCCATTTCCCAGGTGGAAAGCTGCTCCTCCCAGCCCCGCAAGCACTTTGACGAGGCCTCCCTGGCGGAGCTGGCGGAATCCATCCGGGAACACGGCATCATCCAGCCCCTCACCGTCCGCAAGCTCTCCTCCGGATACTATCAGATCATCGCCGGAGAGCGCCGCTGGCGGGCCGCCCGTCTGGCGGGGCTCCAGGAAGTGCCCGCCATCGTGATCGAAGCCGACGACCGCAAGGCCGCGGAGCTGGCCATGATCGAGAACCTCCAGCGGGAGGATCTGAACCCCATGGAGGAAGCAGCCGGATTTCAATCCCTCATTGACAACTACCACATGACCCAGGAGGAGGCCGCCCGCCGGGTGGGCAAATCCCGCAGCGCCGTCACCAACGCATTGCGGCTGCTGGGGCTCACTCCCGCCGTGCGGAAGCTGGTGGAGGAGGGCACTCTCTCCGCCGGTCACGCCCGGGCCCTGCTGCCCCTGCCTGCCGCCGTACAGGAGCGGGCCGCCGAGGCGGTGGTCTCCGGCGGGCTCTCCGTCCGGCAGACGGAGGCCCTGGCCAAACGGCTGGCCAAGGAGAAGGAAACCGCCCCTTCCCCGCCTGCCGACTATGTGGACTACGCCGCCGAGGCCCAGAAGGAGCTCTCCTCCCAGCTGGGACGGGGCGTGCGCATCGTCAAGGGCCGGAAAAAAGGCCGCATTGAACTGGAATACTACGGGATGGACGATCTCAACGACCTGCTGGAGGCGCTGGCGGCCATCCGGGTCCATAAACATACCGACTGAAAGGACGCATCCAAATATGAATCTGGAAAAACGAAGCAGCGGTGCGCCGGAGGAACAGCCTCCCCAGGAGACCCCATCCGGGAAAAAGCCCGTTGTGGTCTATATTATGATCCTCTTTGTGGTGGCCTTTTTGCTGATGGCGCTGTCCTTTGTGATGCACCAGCAGAGCAATAGCAAAGTGCTGGGAGAATTGCAGGACTCCGTTTCCGCCATGCAGGAGATCCAGGACACCCAGGACCGCCTGCTGGAGATGGAGCAGGAGCTCTCCGACGCGGAGGACGCCCTGGACCAGGCCCAGACGGAGCTGGATCAGGCCAAGGAGGAAACGCTGAACGCCCAGCAGACCCAGGAGGCGCTGCTGGCCCTGTACCAGCTGCAGCAGCAGTATTCCGCCGGAGACATGGACGGCTGCCTGGAGACCCTCCAGCGCATGGATGACGAAGGCCTGGTGGATCTGCTGCCCGACGACCGGCCCGAAGGGGTCACCTCCCCTGCCGACCGCTATCAGCAGCTGAAAGAGGCCGTTTTGAACCACTGATCACCCATGTTTCACGTGAAACATCCCCAATAAAAATCCGCCCGGCTTTGCCGGGAATCGACCGACAAGGAGAATGGAACCATGCTGGATATCAAGTTTATCCGGGAAAATCCCGACGCTGTCAAAGAAAACATCAAGAAGAAATTCCAGGACGCCAAGCTGCCCCTGGTGGATGAGGTCATCGAACTGGACGCCAAGCGCCGTGCCGCCATCGCCGAGGCGGATCAGCTGCGCTCCAACCGCAATACCCTCTCCAAGCAGATCGGCATGCTGATGGGCCAGGCCAAGAAGGATCCCAGCAAGCTTCAGGAGGCAGAGGCCGTCAAGGCCCAGGTGAAGCAGCAGGCAGACCGCCTGGCGGAGCTGGAAAAGCAGGAGACGGAGCTGGAGGCTGCCCTCCACCACGACATGCTCCAGATCCCCCAGATCATCGACCCCTCCGTGCCCATCGGCCCTGACGACTCCTGCAACGTGGAGGTGGAGCGCTTCGGTGAGGCCAAGGTGCCCGACTTCCCCATCCCCTATCACACGGAGATCATGGAGTCCTTCAACGGCATCGACCTGGACGCCGCCGGCCGGGTCTCCGGCAACGGCTTCTACTATCTCCTGGGAGACATCGCCCGGCTCCATGAGGCGGTGCTGGCCTACGGCCGGGACTTCATGATCGGCAAGGGCTTCACCTACTGCATCCCCCCCTTCATGATCCATGGCAACGTGGTGGAGGGCGTCATGAGCCAGACGGATATGGATGCCATGATGTACAAGATCGAGGGCGAGGACCTCTACCTCATCGGCACCAGCGAGCACTCCATGATCGGCCGCTTCATTGACCAGATCCTCCCCGCCGAGAGCCTGCCCCAGACCCTCACCTCCTACTCCCCCTGCTTCCGCAAGGAGAAGGGCGCCCACGGCATCGAGG
>NZ_DAWBAJ010000033.1:0-17347 GCF_052306735.1 Dysosmobacter sp.
AAAACGGCGCGGAGCCCAATGCCTTCACCTCCAACGCCATGACCGGCTACTACTTCTCCTCCACGGAGCGGTTTGAGGAGAATCTGAAGATCCTGCTCTCCTTTGTGTCTGTGCCTTATTTCACCGACGAAAGCGTGGCCAAGGAGCAGGGCATCATCGGCCAGGAGATCCGCATGATCGAGGATAACCCCGACTGGCAGCTCTATACCCGCATGATGCAGGCCCTCTACAGCCGCCATGCCGCCCGCACCTCCATCGCGGGCACGGTGGAGAGCATCTCCCACATCACTGCCCAGACACTTTACGACTGCCACAAGGCCTTCTACACCCCCTCCAACATGATCTTGACGGTGGTGGGCAATGTGGATCCCGTCCGTATCAGTGAGATCGCTCAGGCCATTTTGCCCCGGGAGCGCGGTCCGGTGATCCCCCGGGACTACGGGGAGGAGCCGGCGGAAGTCGCCCAAAAAGAGACCCGGATGGCCATGGAGGTGGCCACGCCCCAGTTCCTCACCGGCTACAAGTGCGCCCCGGCGGGGGAGGGAGAGGCCTATCTGCGCGCTACGGTCATCGGCGACATGGCCTGCGACATCCTGCTGGGCAATTCCAGCCCCCTGTACCTGCGCCTCTATGACCAGGGCCTTATCAACACCAGCTTCGGCGGGGCCTTCGAGATGATGCCCGGTGTCGCCTATCTGTACGCCGGAGGCGACAGCAAGGACGCCCGGGCCGTGGCGGCGGAGATCCAGAAGGAGGCGGAGCGCCTGGCAGCGGAGGGCGTGGACGAGGCCTTCTATCAGCGGGTGCGCCGGGCGGCCTTTGGTGAGAACCTCCGGGGACTCAACTCCTTTGAGAATATCGCCGTGTCCCTGACGGAGGGATATTTCCACGGCTATGACCCCTTCCGGTTCCCCCAGGCCTTTGACTCCATCACCAAAGAGAATATCGCAGCGTTCCTGCGGGATAATCTCACGGCGGACCGGGCGGTCCTCAGCGAGATTGTGCCCAAAGAAGACTGACCCCCGAAAGAGAGAAAGGAAGTGCCCCTTTGACTGCATTGAAGGATATGCCCATCAGTTTTCCCGGCCTGTTCGGCGACTGGGAATTCAACCCCGATCCCATCGCCATCCACATCGGCCACGGAATTTACTGGTACGGGATCATCCTGGCCGTGGCCATGCTGGCGGGACTGCTGCTTTGCATGAAGCAGGCCAAGCGCTACGGACTTACCGAGGATAACGTCCTGGATATGGTGCTTTGGGCGGTGCCCAGCTGCATCATCGGCGCCCGGCTGTACTACGTGGTCTTCTATCTGGATCTGTACCGCAACAGCGACGGCAGCTTCAACTGGAAAGAGATGATCGCTGTGTGGGACGGCGGCCTGGCCATTTACGGCGCCGTCATCGCCGGATTCCTGGTGGCGTTTTTCTACACCCGGCACAAGAAGATCAAGCTGGGGGCCATGACGGACCTTTGCGTCATGGGACTGCTGCTGGGCCAGTGCATCGGACGCTGGGCCAATTTCATCAACCGGGAGGCCTTCGGTGCCGTCACGGATCTGCCCTGGCGGATGCGACTGTGGGTGAGCTCCTATCAGTCCATCGAGGTGCACCCCACCTTCTTCTATGAGAGCATGTGGAACCTCATCGGGCTGCTGCTGATTTTGTTCGTTGTCGCGAAGGGGCGCCGGTTCGACGGGGAGAACACCTGGTTCTACTTCCTGTGGTACGGCCTGGGACGGGCCTGGATCGAGGGGCTGCGGACCGACAGCCTGTATCTGTTTGACTGGACCATCTTCGGCGAGCCCATCCGGGTCTCCCAGGCTTTGAGCATGGTGATGGTGCTGGTGTCTGCCGTGATGCTCTTTTACAACATTCGCATCAAGCACCATAATCGAGAGGAACTGCTGGTAAATCAGGTGGCTGCCCGGGCGGCTGCCGCGGCGGAGGCAGAGGTACTGCCGGAGAGCGCCGCGGCGGATGCCGTTCGGACGGAGGAGACTGCCGGAGAGAATATCCCGCAGGAACCCCAACAGGAGGAGAAGAAGGAAGCAGAGACGGAAAAGGAGGAACAGACCCATGGCGACACGCATTGACGGGAAGGCATTGGCGGCCCAGGTAAAGGCCCGGGCGGCGGAGGGAGCCCAGGGGCTGCGGCGCAAACCCGGCCTGGCGGTGATCCTGGTGGGTGACGACCCGGCGTCCCGGGTCTATGTCACCGGAAAGGAAAAGGACTGCGCGGAGTGCGGCTTCCTCAGCTTTGAGTACAAGCTCCCTGCCGACACCACCCAGGAGACCCTGATGGAACTGGTGGAGCGCCTCAACGGTGAAGAGGCGGTGGACGGCATCCTCTGCCAGCTGCCTCTGCCCAAGCACCTGAACGAGGAACAGATCCTCAATGCCATCTCCCCGGAGAAGGATGTGGACTGCTTCCATCCGGTGAATGTGGGACGGCTGTCCATCGGCGCGCCGGTTTTCCTGCCCTGCACCCCTGCCGGCGTCATGGAGATGCTGCGCGCCTATGAGATCCCGGTGGCGGGCAAGCGGTGTGTGGTGCTGGGCCGCAGCAACATCGTGGGTAAGCCCATGGCCATGCTGCTGACCCAGGCGGATGGCACCGTGACGGTGTGCCACTCCCGGACGCCGGATCTGGCAGCCATCACCCGGGCGGCGGATATCCTGGTCTCCGCTGTGGGCCGCACCGGCTTGGTGACGGCGGATATGGTGAAGGAGGGGGCCGTGGTCATCGATGTAGCCATGAACCGCAACGCGGAGGGCAAGCTCTGCGGCGATGTGGATTACAATGCCGTGGAGCCCAAGGCCTCTTACATCACGCCGGTTCCCGGCGGCGTGGGTCCCATGACCCGGGCCATGCTGATGGCCAATCTGCTGACGGCAGCCAAACGCCATCAGAAATAAACGTAAAAAAAGCCCCGGAACCACTTGGTTCCGGGGCTTTTTTTAGTTTGCATCCGGGGTGGTTTTGGAGATGCTTTGCCGGCGGCGCAGGGGAGCAGCCCGCTTAGGTACCGAAGCGGGAGACCGGCGGTAGAGAGGGAGTGCCACCAGGGTGGAGAGAACCAGACCGCCTGCCACGTCCAGCACGGTATGCTGCTTGAGAAACAGTGTGGATAGGCAGATAGCTGCCGCCAGCACTACAATGCTCCAGCAGACAGCCGGACGGCGGCGCAGTCGGGGACAGTTCCAGGCCGCCAGCGCTGCCCCCACCGCACCTACTACATGGACGGAGGGGAAGACATTGGTATTGGTGTCGATCCGGTAGAGCTGCACCACCACCTGGGACAGAAAATCGCCTCCCTCTATCTGAGGGCGCAGATCCTGTCCATTGGGGACCAGCAGCCAGATGGCCACGCTGAGGAAAAAGGTCAGCGCCAGATAGCACATGTACCGCCGGAAAGAAGCGCTGTCCCGGAACAGCAGGTACAACCCCAGCCCGATGAGCAGTGGATACCACAGACTGTACGGAATCAGGGCGTACTGGCTGAAAGGAATGCAGTTGTCCACAGGCAGCTCGGTGGCCCAGTAGCGGGTGGTGACCAGATGCTCCGCCAGGGCGTAGGCCAGCAGATAGGCCGGGAACCACAAAGCGTACTTCAGCTCCCTCAGGGGGGAGGAGGACGGCAGACGCATAACGGACACCTCACAGATCTTGGAAAATCAGTATCACTACGGTAGCACACAAGGGCTGTCGAAAAAATGGACAATTTGAAAACATTTTGTGAATGGCCCCAGATCTCCAAAAGAAATGGGAAAACCCGAACCGCATCAGGCAATGCGGTTCGGGTTTGTGTCTGCAGAGGTCAGCGCTCTTCCCGGAAATAGGCAAGGCCCAGACTGGCGGGGGGCTGATTCTCCCGCTTTTTCCGCAGGGAGGTGATGATCAGCACCGCGATGGTCACCAGGTAGGGCAGCATCTTGAACAGCTCGATATCCTTGCGGGCAAGTCCCGGGATGATGAGATACACCCAGAACAAAAAGCCGAAGAGGTAGGAGCCCCAGATGGCGTTGACGGAGCGCCAGGTGGCGAAGATCACCAGAGCCACGGCCAGCCAGCCCAGAGACTCGATGGTGCCGTCGTTGGCCCAGGTGCCCTTGATGTAGTCCATGGTGTAGTACAGGCCGCCAAGGCCGGAGATGCCTGCGCCGATGCAGGTGGCCAGGTACTTGTTGCGGGTGACGTTGATGCCCGCAGCATCGGCGGTGGCGGGGTTCTCACCCACGGCCCGGAGATTCAGGCCCTTCCGGGTACGGTTGAGGAACCAGTGCATGACGACGGCCAGGACGATGGCCAGGTATACCATGAAACCGTAATTGAAGATCAGCTTGCCTACCACGCCCAGACCGGAGAGGCCGGGAATGGTGGCCCGGTAGACGGCGCTGGTGGTAGCCACGGAGATCTGGCCCACGCCGCCGGCCATGGTGTTGAGGCTGCCGCCGAAGAAGTTGGCGATGCCGCCGCCGAAGATGGTCAGCGTCAGACCGGTGACGTTCTGGTTGGCCCGCAGGGTGATGGTCAGGAAGCTGTAAAGCAGGCCGCCCAGAGCGGAGACCAGGAACGCTGCCAGGAAGGAGATCAGCAGGCACACAAGGCCGTTGGGATCAGGGTTATTGAACTCATAGAAGAACGAGGCCGCCAGACCCGAGATGCCGCCCAGGTACATGATGCCCGGGACGCCCAGGTTCAGATTGCCGGATTTCTCCGTCAGAATTTCGCCGATGGCGCCGTACATGATGACGGTGCCGAAGCAAATCGAGGATTGCAGCAGACGGATGACAAGGTCACTCATTTGGCGTCGGCCTCCTTTCTGCCCCGCAGGATCACGCGGTAATTGATGAAGAACTCACTGCCCAGGATGAAGAACAGGATGATGCCGGTGATGATGTTGGAGGCGTAGTCATTGAGATTGAACTGGGATGCGATCTGCACCGCGCCCTTTTGCAAAAATACCAGCAGGAAGGAGATCAGGATCATCACAAAGGTGTTGAACTTGGCCAGCCACGCCACGATGATGGCGGTGAAGCCCCGGCCGCCGGCAGTGGCGGTGGAGATGGTGTGGCTGACGCCGGCCACCTCAATGAAGCCGGCCAGGCCGCAGATGGCGCCGGAAATGGCCATGGTGCGGATGGTGACCTTCCGGACGTTGATGCCGGCGTACCGCGCCGTATTCTCCGAGTCGCCTACCACGGCGATCTCATAGCCCTGCTTGGAGTGCTTCAGGTAGATGTACATGCCCACCGTCAGCACCAGTACCAAAATGACATTGAGGCCATAGCTCTGGCCCAGCACAGCGGGGAACCAGCCGTAGCCCGTCATTTGGTTGATGACACCCACGGTGTTGGAGCCTACCGGATTCTCCCACATGGCCACGCAATAGCTGGTGATCTGGATGGCCACATAGTTCATCATCAGGGTGAAGAGGGTCTCATTGGTGTTCCACACCGCCTTGAATACGGCCGGGATCACGCCCCACAGGCAGCCGCACAGCAGGCTCACCACTGCCATGACCAGCAGCAGAGCCGGCGTGGGCAGGGCGCTGCCATAAGCCCGCATGATACCGGCGGTGATGACGCCGCCGATGAGGATCTGCCCCTCGGCGCCGATGTTCCAGAACTTCATCTTGAAGGCGGGGGCCAGGCCCACGCCGATGCAAAGGAGCATCATGGAGTCCCGAACGGTGACCCAGGAGCGCCGGGAAGTGCCGAAAGCACCGTCAAAAATGGCCTCGTACACCTGAACGGGATTGAGCTTGGTAACGGCGAAGATGAACAGGCCGCTGACCACCAGGGACAACAGCACTGCCACAATGCGGATGGCCCAGGCTTTTGGATGGCTGATGGTATCCCGTTTGGCGATACGCAACAAAGGTTCTTTATGCTGCTTTACCTGACTCATGCTTCCGTGCCCCCCTTTCTGAACTTGGTCATCAGCAGACCGACTTCCTCCTTGGTGGTGGTGCGGGCATCCACGATGCCGCTCACCTGTCCGCCGCACAGCACCAGGATCCGGTCACACAGCTCCAGCAGCACATCCAGATCCTCACCCACGTAGATGACGGCCACGCCCTTGAGTTTTTCCGCCGTCAGCAGGTTATAAATGGTGTAAGAGGTGTTGATGTCCAGGCCCCGGACGGCGTAAGCCGTCATCAGCACCGAGGGATCCTGTGCGATCTCACGGCCTACCAGTACCTTCTGGACATTGCCGCCGGAGAGGCGCCGTACGGGAGTGTTGATACTGGGCGTCAGCACGTCCAGCTCCTCCTTGACCTTTTCTGCCAGCTCCCGGGGGGGCTTGCGGTTGAGAAGAGGGCCTTTGCCGGAGCGGTAGGTTTTGAGCATCATATTGTCCGCCATGCCCATGGAGCCCACCAGGCCCATGCCAAGACGGTCTTCCGGCACGAAAGCCATGGAGACACCGATGTTATGGATCTGCCGGGGCGTTTTGCCCAGAAGCTCTTCGCCCTCACGATCCACAGGAATGTGCTGACCGGCGATGGCTTCGTCGGGAGAGGGGGGATGATAGATGACATGGGAACCGGGCTGGGTGTTCCGAAGACCGGCAATGGACTCCAGCAGTTCCTTCTGACCGCTGCCGGAGATACCTGCGATGCCCAGGATCTCTCCGCCGAAGGCCTGGAAGGAAACCCGATCCAGGGCCTTGATGCCGTCGGGCGTCAGGACGGTGAGATCCTTGACCTCCAGACGCAGGTGGCGGTTTTCCACCAGGGGACGGTCAATGTTCAGCGTGACGGCGTGGCCCACCATCATGTCCGTGAGCTTCTGGGGGTTGGTGTCCGCGGTAGCCACATCGCCGATGTACTGGCCCTTGCGCAGGACCGCCACCCGGTCGGAAACCTCCATGACCTCATTGAGCTTATGGGTGATGATGACCATGGCCTTGCCGTCGGCCTTCATGTTGCGCATGACCTCAAAGAGCCGGTCGGTCTCCTGAGGGGTGAGGACGGCGGTGGGCTCGTCCAGTATGAGAATGTCCGCGCCCCGGTAGAGGACCTTAACGATCTCCACCGTCTGTTTTTCGGAGACGGACATGTTGTAGACTTTTTTGTAGGGGTCGATGACAAAACCATATTTGTCGCAGATTTCATTGACCTTGGCGGCTACGGTTTTCAGATCCAGCTTCTGCTGGCCCTCCAGTCCCAGAATGATATTCTCTGCCGCTGTAAAGACATCCACCAGTTTGAAGTGCTGGTGGATCATGCCGATGCCGCACTCAAAGGCATCCTTGGGGGATGCAATGGTGACATTCTGCCCGTTGACCAGAATCTCGCCCTCATCGGGAAAGTAGATCCCGGCCAGCATGTTCATCAGTGTGGTCTTGCCGCTGCCGTTTTCACCCAGCAGCGACAGGATCTCGCCCCGCTTGATGTCCAGCGAGACGCTGTCGTTGGCGACCACCTTGCCAAAGCGCTTGGTGATGTTCTTCATCTGAATGGCATAGGTTTGTTCCAAGCGAATCTTCCTTTCTTTTAAGACTTTCGTGTAGGCATGTGCCTCCGGAGGGAAAAGAAAAGGGAAAAGACCCCGGCGGCCTGCCTGCCGCGAAGGGGGATTTGGAAAAAAGGGGCTGCCACAGGGCAGCCCCCTTTTCAGGCTGGGTTTAGTTGTTGTTGAGCTCGGTGATGCCGTCGATGCGCAGATCGAAGTAAGGAGCGCTGCGGTACACGGACTCCTGGAAGGCACCGTCCGCAATGACGTTCTCGGTGGGACCCTCGAACACCACGTCGCCGGTGGCAAAGTCGATGATGGAGAAGTTCACCTCATACTCGGTGACGGTCTGGCCGCCCACGGTGAACTTGGAGGTGTCGAACACCTTCAGGCTGCCGTCGTCAATGCCGGCCCAAGCGGCGTCCACGGCCTCCTGGGTGCCCTCGGCACAGCTCTCGCCCAGGGCGGAGATCATAACGGCATTATTGGCGTGGCCGGTAGCATAGTCAGCGGGGATCTCCTCGCCGGCAATGAACTTCTCCAAAGTGGCCTTATACAGAACAGACCAGTTGTTCTGGGCAGAAGTCAGAGCGGCGGTGGGAGCCACGGAGAGCATGTCGATGTTGTAGCCCACAGAGTAAGCCACAGTGCCCTTGTCCTGGGCCTCCTGGACAGCGGAGGGAGCGCCGGTGGAGTCAGCGTGCTGGCCGATGATGACGCAGCCGTCAGCCATCAGGATGTTGGCAGCCTCGCCCTCAGCCACGGGATCATACCAGGAGTTGGTGTACTGAACTTCCATGTAAGCCTCGGGAACCACGGACTGGATGCCCAGCAGGAACGCGGTGTAGCCGCAGACCACCTCGGCATAGGGGAAGGCACCCACATAGCCCACCTTGGGATCGGTGACGGTACCGGCGTCCATCAGCTCCTTGAGCTTCATGCCGGCCACCACGCCGGAGACGTAGCGGGACTCATAAGTATAGGGGAAAATGTTCTTGAAGTTGTCCAGGCCCGCGACGCCAGCCTGGTCACCGGTGCAGGAGACGAAGGTGATGTCGGAATACTCACGGGCGGCCTGGAGCATGTAGGTCTGATGGCCGTAAGAATCAGAGAAAATGATGTTGCAGCCCTGCTCCGCCAGGTCCACGGCGGCATCGTAGCAGTTCTGATCCTCAGCGATGTTGTACTTGAAGACTACCTGGCTGTCAACATCGATGCCCAGCTCCTCACAGGCAGCGGTGAGGCCCTCGATGTGGGCGGCATCGTAACCGGAGTTGACATCGTGCACGCAGATGAGGCCGATCTTCACATCAGAAGCGGCGGACTCTTCCGTGGCAGTGTCGTCAGTGGTGGTGGTGGTATCTTCCGTGTCGGAGCCGCCGCAGGCAGCCAGGCTCAGAGACATCACCATGGCCAGGAGAAGCGCAAGAAACTTCTTCATTCTGGATTCCTCCTTAAAAAATAATAAAACGATTACCAGTGGGCAGGATGGTTGGAACATTCTGCTTATGTTCATCATACATTCCAAAACATAAAAATTCAACTAAATTTTTACGTTTGTTGGTTGTAAGAACCAGAAAAAATAAACTTGTATAGGTTGACCTTTGTGCAAAAAGACAGAAAAGCACAAATAATAGCAAACAAGGAGAGCGAAAAACTCGCTCTCCTTGTACAAAATAAACAGTTCAACCTTTTTTCACGCAAGCGTGCCCGCTTACTGGGAAACGGCGGTGCCGGTGCGGCCGGCGATGCCGTCCTTGGCCTTTTCCAACAGGGTGATCAGGGCGGTGCGGCCAGGCTTGGACTGGGCAAATTTTACCGCAGCCTGCACCTTGGGCAGCATGGAGCCGGGGGCAAACTGGCCCTCCGCCTCGTACTTGCGGGCTTCTTCCGGAGTCAGATGATCCAGCCACTGCTGGTCGGGCTTGCCGAAGTTGACGGCTACCTTTTCCACGGCGGTGAGGATGATGAGGGTGTCCGCGTCCAGCTGTTCTGCCAGCAGTTCGGAAGCGAAATCCTTGTCGATGACGGCACCGGCACCCTTGAGGTGGTGGCCCTCCGTCTTGTAGACGGGGATGCCGCCGCCGCCGCAGGCCACAGCCACCTGTCCGGCGTCCACCAGGGCCCGGATGGTGTCGATCTCAATGATGGATTTAGGCAGGGGAGAGGCCACGCAGCGCCGCCAGCCCCGGCCGGCATCTTCCATCACGGCGTTGCCCCGGCGGCGCATTTCCTCCGCCTCCGCTTCGGTCATGAAGGTGCCGATGGGCTTGGTGGGATTCTGGAAGGCGGGGTCGTCGGGGTCCACTTCCACCTGAGTGAGGATGGTGGCCACCGGTTTGTTGATGCCCCGGTCCAGCAGCTCCTCCCGCAGGGAGTTTTGCAGATCGTAGCCGATATAGCCCTGGCTCATGGCCGTGCACACGGACATGGGAGCCATGGGATGGGTGGGGTCTTCCCGGGAGAGGGTGGTCATGGCGGTATTGATCATGCCCACCTGGGGGCCGTTGCCGTGGGCCACCACCACCTGGTGCCCTTCTTCGATGAGATCTACGATGGCCCGGGCGGTATGCTTCACGGCAGCCATCTGTTCCGGCAGATTCTTGCCCAGAGCGTTGCCGCCCAGAGCGATGACAATGCGTTTACCCATTGTGGTGACACCTCGTCTAAAATTTAATGTGCAGGCTCCGCAGCCTGCGGGGAAAACCCGGCGGGTAAAGATTTGGCGGGAACATGGTGCCACATTCCCGCCAAATGTTTCTGGTTCGTTCATAGGGGCCCGCTGGTGCGGGCGGTGTGCTTAGTACAGCTTGCGCTTGCTGCCGGCGTCCATGGCCATCAGGGCGGACACAGGATCCTTCACCTTGGCCATCATAATCATGGCGGCGATGACATAGGGCTTGTAGCTGGCTTCCTTGTACAGAGGATCGATGTAGCGGTCGAACACGGAGTTGTCCACCTCGCCCTCCTTGCAGGACAGGCCCGTGATGTCGGCGGGCAGGCAGTGCATATACAGGGCGCTGCCGTTCTTGGTGCGCTTCATCATCTCCTCAGAGCAGGTCCAGTTCTTGAACTGGGCGTTCTGGGCCAGCAGCTGCTTTTCCAGGGCGTCGATGCCGGCCTGGTCACCGGCCTGATAGAGCTTCGTGCGCTGCTCCATGGCGGCAAAGGGAGCCCAGGACTTGGGATAGACGATGTCGGCGCCGTCGAAGGCCTCTTCCATGGTGGCGACCTTCTTATAGGTGCCGCCGGTGGCTGCGGCGTTCTTCTTGGCAATCTCCTCCACCTCGGGCATCACGTCATAGCCCTCGGGGTGGGCCAGCACCACGTCCATGCCGAAGCGGGTCATCAATCCGATGACGCCCTGGGGAACGGACAGGGGCTTGCCGTAGGAGGGAGAATAGGCCCAGGTCATGGCGATCTTCTTGCCCTTGAGATTCTCCACGCCGCCGAAGTGGTGGATGATGTGCAGCATGTCGGCCATGCACTGGGTGGGATGGTCCACGTCGCACTGGAGATTCACCAGAGTGGGGCGCTGCTCCAGGATGCCGTCCCGGTATCCCTCGGCCACGGCGTCCATGAAGGTCTTCTGATACTTGTGGCCCTCGCCGATGAACATGTCGTCCCGGATGCCGATGACGTCGGCCATGAAGGAGACCATGTTGGCAGTCTCACGGACGGTCTCGCCGTGGGCGATCTGGCTCTTCTTCTCATCCAGATCCTGGACGTTCAGGCCCAGCAGGTTGCAGGCGGAGGCAAAGGAGAAGCGGGTACGGGTGGAGTTGTCCCGGAAGATGGAGATGCCCAGGCCGGAATCAAAGATCCGGGTGGACTTGTTGCGCTCCCGCAGATCCCGCAGGGCGTCGGCCACGGTGAAGATGGCGTCCAGCTCCTCGTCGGTCTTGTCCCAGGTCCAGTAGAAGTCGGACTTGTACATATTGTTGATGTGCAGCTTTTCCAGATGCTGCGCCAGCTCGATGGTCTTGGACATAATCAGCTCTCCTTAAATTATAATTTTGGAGGAGGCAAGTCGCCTCACAGAGTTTTGCCGCGGTGCGGCAAAAGAATTTCAATCATTTTCACCGCGGCGTGTACGTGGTGAAAATACAATGACTTGTGCGCCTTGGGCGCACACACCAGTGACGCGGTGCCACTGGTGGTGGGGGAGGTCGAGGGGGAGCTTGCTCCCCCCCGAGGAATCACTGGATGACGTTGTCCGTCAGGCTCTGGCGGAACTCGGTGACATCGGCGGTCTTGTTCTCTTCCTTGTAGAGGTTCACGGCGGCCACGTACATGGCGGCACAGGTCACCAGATCCTGCTTCCAGGTGATCTCGTTGGGGGCGTGAGCCTGAGACTCGGCGCCGGGGCCGAAGCCCACGCAGGGGATGCCGTACCGGCCCTGGATGGAGACGCAGTTGGTGGAGAAGGTCCACTTGTCCGTCAGGGGACGGTTGCGCAGGTGCATGGCGTCGTACTTGGGATCGGCGTCGGCATGGCCGATGCGCTTGTCGCCGTACAGCGCGTGGTGGGCGTCGATGAGAGCCTGGACGTGGGCAGCGCTCTCCTTGTTGATCCAGGTGGGGAAGAAGCACTCGGTCTCATAGACGGTACCGGTCCAGGCGGGACGGTCATACATGTACATGGAGACCTTCACGTCGTCGCCGTACTTCTTGACGGAAGGCAGCTGGCGAATCTCCTCCAGGCAGGAGTCCCAGGTCTCGCCGGCGGTCATGCGGCGGTCAATGGAGATGGCGCAGGAGTCCGCCACGGCGCAGCGGGAGGGAGAGGTGTAGAAAATCTGACTGGTGGTGCAGGTGCCCCGGCCCAGGAAGCGGGCGTCCTCATAGTGCTCGGGGTTGTACTTGGGGTTGAGCATCTTCACGAGGCCCTTGATCTCGGTGGAGTCGGCATCGTCGTTCTCGTTGAGAGCGCGGACATCCTGGAGAATGTCGGCCATCTTATAAATGGCGTTGTCGCCGCGCTCGGGAGCGGAGCCGTGGCAGGAAACACCCTTGACGTCCACCCGGATTTCCATACGGCCCCGGTGGCCGCGGTAGATGCCGCCGTCGGTGGGCTCGGTGGAGATAACAAACTCAATCTTCTTCTGGGCCTCTTCCTTGCTGGCAAAATACTTGTTGACGATGTACTGCCAGCACATGCCGTCGCAGTCCTCTTCCTGGACGGAGCCGACCACCATGATCTTGTAGCCCTTGGGGATCAGGCCCATCTCCTTCATGATCTTGGCGCCGTACACCGCAGAGGCCATGCCGCCCTCCTGGTCGGAGCCGCCGCGGCCGTAGATGACGTCCTCAGTCTCATAGCCCTTGTAGGGATCCGCTTCCCAGTTGTTGATGTTGCCGATGCCCACGGTGTCAATGTGGGAGTCGATGGCGATGATCTTCTCGCCCTCGCCCATCCAGCCGATGACGTTGCCCAGGCCGTCGATCTCGACCTTGTCGAAGCCCAGCTTCTCCATCTCGGCCTTGATGCACATGACCACGTCCTTCTCCTCGCAGCTCTCGCTGGGATGGGAGATCATGTCCCGCAGGAACCGGGACATCTCAGCCTTGTAGCCCTCTGCCGCAGCTTTGATCGCTTCGAAATCCATACTGATGCCCTCCGACTTTTAATTTTTTATGCAGGTTCACCATGTCCTGCCTGTTTCCTTACCCTTATCATAGCATAAGAAACCAGGATGTCAAACAAAAAATTAGAAAACCTAAAAAATTTTTTTGAAAAGCGGTTGATTTCTCTAAAAACTGTGGTATGATACAAATAGAATATTAGAAGATTTTTACGGAAAATTGACCAGAAAAGGAGGGAACGTACACGGAAAGCGGAAAGCTGGAACTGCTGAAAAAAGTGGCAGCGGGTATCGCCGCCCAGTTCGGCAGCAGCTGCGAGGTGGTGGTTCATGATTTGAGCCGTCACCCGGATCACTCCATCGTGGCCATTGAAAACGGACACGTCTCCGGCCGGAAGGTGGGAGACGGGGCATCCCACGTGGTGATCGAACAGCTGCAAAGCAACGATCCGGAACCCAAGGATCACCTTTGCTATCTCACCAAGACGCCGGACGGAAAGATACTCAAGTCCTCCACGGTGTATATCCGAAACAGCAAGGGCAAGGTCTCCGCCATTTTCTCCATCAACTACGATATTTCCCGTTTGATGATGGTGGAGGGCGCCCTGCGGGAGCTGATCTCCACCGGAGAAGAGGCCCCGTCGGAGCCGGAGAAGATCATCAACATCAACGACATGCTGGATGATCTCATCGAACAGAGCGTTGCCCTGGTGGGCAAGCCCGTGGCCCTGATGAACAAGGACGACAAAGTGAAGGCCATCCAGTTCCTCAACCAGAACGGCGCGTTTCTGGTGACCAAATCCGGCGACAAGGTGGCCAAGTATTTCGGGATCTCCAAGTATACCTTATATTCCTATATCGATTCCAAACAACAGGAGGGCAAGACAACATGATCGATCTTTCCATCAACAAGCAGGGCCTGGAGCACAACATTCAAAAGGCCCGGGAAAACCACATCGTCATCCCCACCATTGCCCAGATGGAGCATCCGGAGACCATCCCCGGAAAGATCCAGGACAAGCTCAAGAACGTGGGACTGTGGGACGTCAATCCCCTGAACCTCTTCCGCATCACCTGGAAGAACGAGGCCAAGGAGTCCGGCGGCCTCTTCCAGGCTGTCCCCAACTACATCGAGCTGCCCCCGGCCCTTACCGGCGTCCCCTGCCGGATCATCGCCATGGTGGGCAAGTGGTTCCCCACCGGCTGCCATAAGGTGGGCGCCTCCTTCGGCTGCCTGGCTCCCCGGCTGGTGACCGGCCAGTTTGATGTGAATATCCACAAGGCTGTCTGGCCCTCCACCGGCAACTACTGCCGCGGCGGCGCTTTCAACTCCGCGCTGCTGGGCGCTCAGGGCGTTGCCATCCTGCCTGCCGAGATGAGCAAGGAGCGCTTTGACTGGCTCCATGAGATCGGCGCCGAGGTCATCGCCACTCCCGGCTGCGAGTCCAACGTCAAGGAGATCTTCGATAAGACCTGGGAGCTGCGGGCAGATCCCCAGTACATGATTTTCAACCAGTTTGAGGAGATGGGCAACCCCCTGTGGCACTACAACGTCACCGGCAATGCCCTGGCGGACGTGTTCGAGGCCATCAAGCGGCCCGGTGACCGCTTCGCCTGCGCTGCCTTCACCTCCGGATCTGCCGGCACCATGTCCGCCGGTGATCTCCTGAAGGAGAAGTATCCCCACCTGAAGCTGGCGGTGGGCGAGGCCCTCCAGTGCCCCACCATCCTCAATAACGGCTTCGGCGGCCACCGCATCGAGGGCATCGGCGACAAGCACATCCCCTGGATCCACAACGTCAAGAACACCGATATGGTCATCGACATCGACGACGAGGATTCCCAGCGGCTGCTGCGCCTGTTCAATACCCCCGAGGGCCAGGCGTACCTGAAAGAGCAGCTGGGATTGGATCCGGAGCTCATCGAAAAGCTCACCTGGCTGGGTATCTCCGGCATCGCCAACGTCCTTTGCTGCATCAAGATGGCCAAATACTACGAGCTCACCGAGCATGACGTGGTGGGCACCGTCCTCACCGACTCCGCCGTCATGTATCAGAGCCGGATCGACGAGCTCAATGAGCAGTACGGTGCTTACAATGCCCACGAGGCCGCTCTGGACCACAATCTCCACATGCTGGGCCTCAAGACCGACAGCATGATGGAGCTGACCTATGTGGACCGCAAGCGGGTCCACAACCTCAAGTACTACACCTGGGTGGAACAGCAGGCCCGGGACGTCCAGGAACTCAACGCCCTGTGGTACGACACGGAGCACACCTGGGACGCCGTCCACGCGCAGGCCAAGGATCTGGATGAGCTGATCGACGCCTTCAACGAGGCTTCCGGTGTGCTCAAGGAGCTGTAAGACTGCCATTATCACGCCTCAGGGGCGGGGCTTTGCGCCCCGCCCCTGTTTGTTTTCAGAGCCCGGAAGGCTGGGAAAAATCATAAGGACGGAGGACACTATGAAAAACGTATTGTACGGCAAGTGCGTCAAGTGCGGCAAAACCTATGAAGCCACGCCGGATCTTACCACCTGTGAGTGCGGCGGCATTTTGGATATTACCTATGATTATGACTACATCAAAAGTCAGTTGACCAAGGAAAAGCTGGCGGCCCGCAGCGAACGGACCATGTGGCGCTACCGGGAGCTGCTGCCCATCGAGGAGACCACGGAGCCCACACCGTTGCGGGTGGGCTGGAGCCCCTTGTACGAGGAGCCCCGCCTGGCGGAGCTGCTGGGCCTGAAAACACTCTGGGTGAAGGACGACGGTCAGAATCCCACGGCGTCCCTGAAGGACCGGGCTTCCGCCATGGCCGTTGCAAAGGCCCGGGAGGCGGGAGCAAAGGTCATCGCCTGCTCCTCCACCGGCAACGCAGCCTCCTCTCTGGCAGGCAACGCCGCGGCGGCGGGCCTCAAGACCTACATTTTTGTGCCCTCACGCGCTCCCAAGGGGAAGGTGGCCCAGCTGATGACCTTCGGCGCCACCGTCATCTCCGTTCAGGGCAGCTATGAGGAGACCTTTGAGCTCAGCAAGGCCGCCATCGACAAGTGGGGCTGGTACAACCGCAACGCCGCCATCAATCCCTACCTCTCCGAGGGCAAGAAAACCGTGGCCCTGGAGATCATGGAGCAGCTTTCCTGGCAGGTGCCGGACTACATCGCCATTTCCGTGGGCGACGGTTGCACCATCGCGGGCCTTTGGAAGGGCCTCAAGGATCTGTACGCCATCGGCTTCATCGATCATCTGCCCCGGCTGATCTCCGCCCAGGCGGAGGGATGCTGCCCCCTGAATCGGGCCATCGCCACCGGGGAGCCCTGGCATCCCATGGAGGAGAACACCCTGGCGGATTCCATCGCCGTGGGTGTGCCCCGCAACGCCGACAAGGCCCTCATGGCCATCCGGGAGTCCAATGGCTTGGTGGTGAATGTCTCCGACCAGGAGATCATGGATGCCCAGAAGCTCCTGGGCCGCACCTGCGGCGTCTTTGGTGAGCCCGCGGGCGTCACCGGCACGGCAGGCGTCAAAAAACTCTGCGAACAGGGCGTCATCGGCAAGAACGACACCGTGGTATCTGTGGTCACCGGCAACGGTCTCAAGGATGTGGCCAACGCCATCAAGGCCTGCGGGGAACCTATCTCCATCCCCAATGACATGGAGCTGCTGCTCAAGGCCTTTGCAGAGCGGAATATTGTGGTGGAATAATTTCCTTTTTTGTTGCTTGTGCAACAGAGAATATGCGCATATTCTGATATTCTTTGGTCAGGATAACAAGAAACGGTCCTGAACCGAATTGAGGAGGAAATGAGTATGATCCGTTATTTCCGTTGTGACAAGTGCGGCAATCTGGTGGAGTCCGTCCATAGCTCCGGCGTACCGATGGTGTGCTGCGGTGAAAAGATGCGGGAACTGGTGCCTGGCAGTGTGGATGCCGCCGTGGAGAAGCATGTTCCTGTGGTGAGCGTGGAGGGCAGCGTCGTGCGGGTCCATGTGGGCTCCGTGACACATCCCATGACTGAAGAGCACCTCATTGAGTGGATCACCCTGGAGACCAACCGGGGCGTGCAGCGCAAGACTCTCTCCGCCGGCGAGGCGCCGGAGGCGGTGTTCGCTCTGGCAGAGGGAGAGCAGGCGGTGGCGGCTTACGCCTACTGCAACCTTCACGGACTGTGGAAGGCTGACTGCTGAGACGCAGCATCGGATTTTTGAGCATAAAAAGTGCCGGGACACGCAGTGTGTCCCGGCCTTTTTTTACAGGTAGGGGCGAAAGACAGAAAACGGCGGGGCGCGGATATTC
>NZ_DAWBAJ010000033.1:17357-24114 GCF_052306735.1 Dysosmobacter sp.
TATTCCGCGCCCCGCCGCTTATGATGCTGTCATCAGGCTGGGCGATCAGTCGTCCTGAGCCATCTTCAGGTACTTCTTGTACCGGGCCTTGACATCTTCGATCTCCTTGGCGTAGAGGGCGTCTGCCTTCTCCGGGAAGTTGTTCTTCAAAGAGGCGAAGCGGTTCTCACCCATCAGGAAGTCCATGAGCTTGGAGGTGTCGGGCTCGGGAGAATCCAGCTGGAAGGGATTCTTACCCTCGGCCACCCGGCGGGGATCATAACGGTACAGGTGCCAGTAGCCGCACTCCACGGCCTTCTTCATCTCGTCCTGAGAGCAGCCCATGCCGGCCTTGATGTGCTGTTCCAGGCAGGGGCAGTAGCAGATGACGATGGAGGGGCCGGGATAGGACTCCGCCTCACGCAGGGCCTTCAGGGTCTGGGCCTGGTCATAGCCCATGGCCACCTGAGCCACATACACATAGCCGTAGTTCATGAGGATGGCGCCCAGGTCCTTCTTTGCCACCTGCTTGCCGCCGGCGGCGAACTTGGCCGTAGCGGAGGTGGGAGTGGCCTTGGAGGACTGTCCGCCGGTGTTGGAGTATACCTCAGTATCCAGGACCAGCAGGTTCACATCACGGTTCTGAGCCATAACGTGGTCGATGCCGCCGAAGCCGATATCGTAGGCCCAGCCGTCGCCGCCGATGGCCCAGATGGACTTCTTGGCCAGGAATTCCTTGTTCTCCAGGATGTACTTGACGTCCTCGGTCTGCTCGGCAGCTTCCAGAGCGGCGATCAGGGCGTCGGACACGGCGCGGGACTTCTCACCGTCGTTCCAGTTGGCGAGGTAATCCTCGATAGCGGCGGGAGCAATGCCGGCGTCCTTCATGCTCTCCAGGCGGATCAGCAGCTCCTTGCGGATGGCGTCCTGAGCGTGGAAGAAGCCGTAGGCAAACTCGGCATTGTCCTCAAACAGGGAGTGCTCCCAAGCGGGGCCGTGGCCCTGGCTGTCGCGGCAGTAGGGCAGGATGGGGGCGCCGCCGGAAATGGCGGAGGAGCAGCCTGCGGCGTTGCCGGCGTACATACGGTCGCCCACCATCTGGCTGAGGAGCTTGATGTAAGTGGTCTCGGCGCAGCCGGCGCAGGCGGCGGAGAACTGGAAGTAGGGCTTGGCGAACTGCATGTTCTTGACGGTCTTGTTGTTGATGACGTCCTTCTTCAGGTACTTGTCATTCATGGCAACTTCGTCGAAGTTCACCTGCTCGGGCTTCATCTCCTCGAAGGGAGTCATCACCAGAGCATCGGCAGTCTTCTCGTTCTTGTTGGCGGGGCAGGCGGTCAGGCACACGCCGCAGCCCAGGCAGTCATAGGGAGAGATCTGCATCCGGAAAGAGTAGGCGGGGGCGTCCTTGCCCAGGCCCTTGGCAGGCACGGTGACGAAGGAAGCGGGAACCTCGGCCTTCTCTTCCTCGGTCAGCAGCACGGGACGGATGGCAGCGTGGGGGCAGCACATGGCGCAGCGGTTGCACTGGATGCAGCTCTCAGCGTTCCACTTGGGTACCTTGGTGGCCACGCCGCGCTTGGAGAAGGCGGAAGTTCCGTTCTCCCAAGTGCCGTCCAGCACGCCGTGCTTCTTGAACACGGAGACAGGCAGCTTGTCGCCCTGCTGGCGGTCCATGGGCAGAACGATGTCGCGGACGAAAGCGGAGGCATTCTTGGGCTCGGCCACGGGGGTATCCTGGGCGTTGGCCCAGCTCTCCGGGATCTCCACCTTCACGGCGGCACTGATGCCGGCGTCTACGGCGGCGTTGTTCTTGTCCACGATGGACTGGCCGGCCTTCTTGAAGTAGGAGTTGTAGTTGTTCTTCTTCATGTCCTCCACGGCCATGTCCAGAGGAATGACCTTGGTCAGGGCGAAGAAGGCAGCCTGCAGGATGCTGTTGGTGCGGTTGGCGCCCAAGCCCACGGACACAGCCAGCTTGGAGGCGTCGATGATGTAGAACTGGGCGTGCTTGCGGGCCAGGTCACGCTTCATCTTGCCGGGCAGGCGGGTCTCCAGCTCCTCCACACTCCAGGGGCAGTTGAGCAGGTACGTGCCGCCTTCTTTGAGGTCCTCGGTGGTGTCGTACTTGTTCACATAAGTGGGGGCATGCACCGCCACGAAGTCTGCGGAGGACACCAGGTAGGTGGAGCGGATGGGATTGTCGCCGAAGCGCAGGTGGCTCTGGGTCAGGCCGCCGGACTTCATGGAGTCATAGGAGAAATACGCCTGGGCGTATTTGTTGGCTACCAGGCCGATGGTGGAGATGGCGTTCTTGTTGGCACCCACGGTACCGTCGCCGCCCAGGCCCCACAGCTTGCAGGAGACTTCGCCGGGATGGGGGAGCTCCACTTCCTTGTACTCCAGGGAGGTGTGGGTCACGTCGTCGTTGATGCCGATGGTGAAGTTGTTCTTGGGCTTGTCCTGCTTGAGGTTATCATAGACAGCGATGAACTGGCCCGGAGTGGTGTCCTTGGAGGAGAGGCCATAGCGGCCGCCCACCACCTGGATGTCGCCGCGGCCGGCCTGGTTCAGGGCGGTCACCACGTCCAGGTACACAGGCTCGCCCACGGAGCCGGTCTCCTTGGAGCGGTCCAGCACGGCGATCTTCTTGACGGTGGCGGGGATAGCGGCGGCGAAATGCTCCACGGAGAAGGGACGGTACAGGTGAATCTGCACCATACCAACCTTGCGGCCCTGGGCATTCAGGTAATCCACAGTCTCCTTCACAGCCTCGGAGGCGGAGCACATCACCACGATGACCTCTTCCGCGTCGGGAGCGCCGTAGTAGTTGAAGAGCTTATAGTCCCGGCCGGTGAGCTTGTTGATCTCGTCCATGTAGTGCTGGACCTTGGCGGGGATGGCGGCGGCCTTCTCGTTGGCGCCCTCCTTGCACTGGAAGTACACGTCGGGGTTGACGTTGTTGCCGCGGTTGGTGGGATGCTCAGGGTTCAGGGAATGGCGGCGGAAGTCCTGCAGGGCTTCATAGTCCACCAGGCCCCGCAGATCCTCATAGTCCAGAGCTTCGATGCGCTGCATCTCGTGAGAGGTGCGGAAACCGTCGAAGCAGTGCATGAACGCATACTTGCCGCTGATGGCGGACAGATGGGCAACGGCGCCCAGATCCATGGCCTCCTGGGGGGAGGAGGACATCAGCATGCCGTAACCGGTGGTACGGCAGGTCATAAAGTCGGTGTGGTCACCGAAGATGGAGTGGTGGTTGGAAGTCACCACGCGGGAGGCAATGTGCATGACGCTGGGGAGGAACTGGCCGCCCATGGCGTACATGGCAGGGATCATCAGCATCAGGCCCTGGGAGGACGTGAAGGTGGTGGTCAGAGCGCCTGCCTGCAAAGAGCCGTGGCAGGTACCGGCAGCGCCGGCCTCGGACTGCATCTGGATCACATCCACGGTAGAACCGAAGAGGTTCTTGCGGCCCTTGGCAGACCACTCGTCCACTTTCTCCGCCATGGGAGAAGAGGGCGTGATGGGATAGATCGCCGCCACTTCGGTAAACGCATAGGCTACATGCGCTGCAGCGGTGTTGCCGTCCATTACGACATATTTCTTTTTCATGTAATACCCCTCTCTGGTAAATATGAGCTTTCCCCAGCTCCTTCTCGGACAGTCCCCGGCTTGCATGGAAGCAAGTGCCGGGGCCGTTTGTGACGCAGGAACGCTTTCACGGGGCATAGCAAAACCGCCGGAGTGAAAGACAGCGGCGGAAAGCCCTGGGCGTGAAAGCCCCTCATTCCATCTCCTCCTGCAAAGGAGCCGGAGAATCTTGCTCATTGCAGCAATCAATTAAACTATAAACCATAAATACATGCCTGTCAAAAGGTTTTGGGGGACTTTTTGTTCGCAATTAAGATAAAAAAGTGGGCGATTTCATTTTAAAAAAAGTGCAATTTTTCAGAAAAACGATTACATGAAAAAAACGGAAGCCTGAAAAACCGTGCCCGCCAAGGGCGGAGAAGGCAGGGGAGACTGCCCCGGGATCCGGCGGAAAAAACCGGAGTGGGGGAGCGGCACAGGCCGCTCCCCCACTCCAAAAGAAAGGGAGAAAATTCCGGTTAAGCCATCAGATAGCTGTACTTGTTCATAACGGTGAGGATGAAGACCTCAATGTCGGCGGGCAGGTCGTTCTTGCCGTCCAGATCCGCCTCAAAGACCTTGCCGCTCAGCCGCACCAGCACCTTCTTGCCGCCCAGAGGCAGGAAGCCGGAGTTGTTCACGCTCTCGTCGAAGCCCTCCCGGGTGTAGAACAGGGTGAACTTGTCGCGGTAGGGAGCGGAATCGTAGGGGCAGAAGATGGCACAGTTGCCGCACTCGTTGCACATCCGGTCCACGTGGAGGATCTGATGGCGGCCATCCGGCAGCTCGATGACCACGTTGGCCCGGTTGGGGCACACGTCGGCGCAGACCTGGCACACCACGTTGCAGGTCAGGCACCGGTCGCCCTCGCACTTGGCGCTCTCGCACAGGATGCCCTTCTTGGCGATAGCCTTCGCCCGGGTGGCCACGGCCTTGGCGGGAATGGAGAACTTGTGGGCCTCGCCGATGACGGCCTTGGCAAAGGCGGTGGCATCGGCAATGCCCTCCACCACGGTGGCGGGGCCACGCATGGCGTCGCCGCCAGCGTACACACCGTCGATGTTGGTTTTGAAATCAGGGATGCCCTTGGCGTCCACGTTGATGCCGTTGCTGGTAAAGAGGTCGCTGTCCACCTTCTCGCCCACGGCGGCAATGACGGTGTCGCAGTCAATGGAGACCATCTCGCCGGTGGGGACGGGCTTGCGGCGGCCCTTTTCGTCGGGATCGCCCAGCTTCATCTTCTCACACACCAGCTTGCCGTCTTTCTGCTCCACGGGAGAGACCAGCTCCAGGAACTGTACGCCGTCGGCAATGGCCAGCTCCAGCTCCTCGGCGTCGGCGGGCATGTACTTCTTGGTGCGGCGGTAGACCAGGGTGGAGGATTTCGCGCCGGCACGCAGGGCGGCCCGGGCGGCGTCCATGGCGGTGTTGCCGCCGCCTACCACGGCCACGTGGCCCAGAGGCACTTCCTTGCCGGCCTTCATGTCCTTCAACCAGCCGATAACGGGCACGATATTGCCCGGAATGTCCAGTTTACCGGCCTTCCAGGCACCCACGGCGAAGAAGATGTGGGTGTAGCCCATGGCTTTCAGCTCGGCCACGGAGGGAGCCTCGGTGTTCAGCTTCACCTCCACACCCATCTTGAACATCAGCGCCACATCCTTGTCGATGGCGTCGTCAGAGATGCGCCAGGCGGGGATCACCTGACGGACCACGCCGCCCAGGCAGTCTGTCCGCTCGAAGATGGTGACGGGAATGCCGGCACGGCCCAGGAAATAGGCGGCGGACATACCGGTGGGGCCGCCGCCGATGACGGCCACCTTGGCGCTGGTATCAGCGGGAGCCGGGGCCTTGATCTTAGCTATGTAGGCGTCGTAGCCCTTTTCGGCGGCCACCAGCTTGGTACTCCGGATATTCACCGGCTGGTCATAGTAGTTGCGCATGCACTTGGTCATGCAGTTGTGGGCGCAGATGGTGCCCGTGATGAAGGGCAGGGGGTTCTTCTCGGTGATCAGGCGCAGGGCGGAGGCGTACTCGCCCTTGCGGCACAGCTCGATATACTCGGGAATGTCCTGCTGGATGGGGCAGCCGCCCTTGCAGGGAGCGGTGAAGCAGTCCATCAGGGGGACCTTCTCATAGAGCTTGCGGCGGGGCAGAGGCTTGATGGCCTTGACGTGGTACTTGTCGGACCGGGCGGCAAGGCTCAGCGCCTCAATGGCGGCCACATCCACACCGGTGAAGGGCTTGAAGTCCATGGCGTCCAGCTTGTCACCGATCTGGGTGAAGCGCTGGTAGCCGCCGGGCTTCAATTCCGTGGTGGCCATGGTGATGGGCCAGATGCCGCTCTCAAAGAGCTTGTCGATGTTGAAGGCATCGGCGCCGCCGGCGTAGCTCAGGCGCAGTTTCCCGCCGAACTCCTTGGCCATCATGGCGGCCATGGTGGTGGTCAGGGGGAAGAGAGACTTGCCCGCCATGTACATCTCCTCGCTGGGGAGCTCCCCGGCCTTCACGTCCACGGGGAAGGTGTTGGAGAGCTTCAATCCGAATTCCAGACCGTGGGCGTCCGCCAGGGCCTGGAGACGGTGGAACATGGGTACCGCGTCGGCGTACTGCAGGTCCTCCTTGAAGTGGTGGTCGTCAAAGGCGATGTAGTCGTAGCCCATGGAGTCCAGAATGGACCGGGCGGTCTCATAGCCCAGGATGGTGGGGTTGCACTTGACGAAGGTGTGCAGGTGCTTCTTCTCAATGAGGTAGCTGGCGATGCGCTCGATCTCGTCCGGCGGGCAGCCGTGGAGGGTGGAGACCGTCACGGACCCGGAGACGTGGGGCGTGATGGTGTCGATATAAGCGCTCTCGCCGGGGAAGAACTCCTTGAGCACCCGGATGCACTCCTGGAAGATGGGGGTCTTGGAGGCGTCCACC
This sequence comes from Dysosmobacter sp., assembly GCF_052306735.1. Lineage (NCBI taxonomy): Bacteria > Bacillati > Bacillota > Clostridia > Eubacteriales > Oscillospiraceae > Dysosmobacter > Dysosmobacter sp. The sequence continues at coordinate 23,892 of NZ_DAWBAJ010000033.1, forward strand.
ATGCCATTGAGGAAGGTGTCGATCTTCTCTCCCTGGATGCCTGCCAGGTCGTAGCCCACGGACATGTTGAAGACAAACCCATTGGGGTCGCCCAGGCCATACACTTTGGCCATGATCTTCAGGGCGCACCAGGCCTTTACATATTCCTCAAAGGCCTGCTGGACATAGAGCTCCGTGGACCACTCGCAGTTGTAGCACTCATCCTCCGCCAGGATGCAGGGGC
>NZ_DAWBAJ010000034.1:0-22702 GCF_052306735.1 Dysosmobacter sp.
GATGTGGACTACGTGCTGACCTTTGAGGAGCTGCAGGGCATGTTCGATGCCAAGAACATCGACTTCACCACCCTGGAGGCGGACCCGGAGGACGGCCTGAACGAGGGCACCTCCATGGGCCGCGGCTTCGCGGTGGGCGGCGGCGTGGCCGCGGCCGTGGTAGAGGCCATCAAGCACATCGACCCCACCCGGGAGGTACAGATCGAGTACGGCGACGGCCTGCGGGAGTGCAAGAAGATGCTGATGATGGCCAAGGCCGGAAAGCGCAACGGCTATCTGCTGGAGGGCATGGGCTGCCCCGGCGGCTGCGTGGCCGGCGCCGGCACCATCCAGCCCGTCAAGCAGAGCGCCATGAGCGTGGAGAAGTTCAAGGGCGCCGCTCCGGAGGTCAGCTCCACCGCCAGCCCCTTCCTGGACAAGCTCAAGGACGTGGAGGAGTAAACCCCTTCCCCTCCGGCAAAAGGAGGAAAATTTCACACCGGTGTGAGAAGCGGACCGCGAAACGCGGTCCGCTTTTTTTTACGTAACGGAAGAAAATCGTTATTTTCATGCAGAAACAGCCCGCTTGTCCCCTTTTCCCCACAATCCGGCGGATGGCACAATCGTGAAAGAAATATCAATCTGGTGTTTTGTCTAAAGTAGACAGCAAAATTTTGTGTAAATTTGATATTGTTTGCGAAAACGTTACGTTAAAGAAAAGTAATTTTCCAAGTTTTTTCCTACAAGAGCGAAGAAATTTCTATCGTTTTTTCAAAATCAGGCGTGTACAATGAAGTCACCTTCGGAAGAGGTGCGCCTCACGGCACACCATGGATGAAAGAATATTGATTTGGAGGAACCATAATGAAGAAGATGTTCGCGCTGCTTCTGGCCGCTGTCATGATGCTCTCTGTGCTCACTGCATGCGGCTCCGGCGACACCCAGGAAGAGACCACCGGCGACACTGCCACCGAGGAGAGCAGCGAGTCCGCTCTGAACGTGGGCGTGTTCTACTACAACTACTCCGATGCTTACATCACCACCGTCCGCAACGCCATGGACGGCCTGCTGGATGCCGCCGGCATCACCTACAACAACTATGACGGCGCCGGCAACCAGGCCACCCAGCTGGACCAGATCAACACCGCCATCTCCAACGGCGCCAACCTGCTGGTTGTGAACATCGTGGAGACCTCCTCTCCCGACGCTGCCCAGCAGGCCTGCGATGCCGCCAAGAACGCCGGCATCCCCATCATCTTCTTCAACCGCGAGGTTGAAAACAGCGTGGTGGACAGCTATGAGAACGCTGCCTTCGTCGGCACCGACGCCGCTGAGGCCGGCCACATGCAGGGCCAGATGATCGGCGAGTTCCTGCTGGAGAACTATGACACCGTGGATCTCAACGGCGACGGCGTCATCTCCTACGTCATGTTCAAGGGCCAGGAGGGCAACAAGGAAGCCGAGTACCGCACCCAGTACGCCGTGGAGGACGCCGACGCCATCCTGACCGAGGCCGGCAAGCCCTCTCTGGAGTTCTATGATTCCAACAACACCTCCAAGTACCTGGTGGACACCACCGGCAACTGGTCTTCTCAGGCTGCTACCGACTACATGAACACCATCCTGGCCTCCTACTCCGAGGCTTCCAAGAACATGGTGGAGCTGGTCATCGCCAACAACGACGGCATGGCCGAAGGCGCCATCGCCGCCCTGCAGGCCGCCGGCTACAACACCGGTGACGAGGGTTCCACCACCATCCCCGTCTACGGCGTCGACGCCATGGACTCCGCCGTCCAGAAGATCGAGAACGGCCAGATGACCGGTACCGTCAAGCAGGATGCCGAGGGCATGGCTTCCACCATCATGACTCTGGTGGAGAACATCAACTCCGGCGCCGCCCTGATGGACAACACCGATAGCTACAACGTGGACGCCGACTGCGCCAAGATCCGCGTGCCTTACGCCATGATCACCGGCTGATCGGTCCCCATCCATCGCCCCAACGCTGAGGTCACAACGAGCGGGGCTGCCGAAACTGGCAGCCCCGCTCCCTAAGTGAACGCCCATGCGGGGGCTTTTTCCGCGCTTGACCATGGAGCCTCTGCCTGAGCCGCGCCCCGCCGGACGCGGCCGAGGCAGAAGCTCCAGCAAAGAATTGTGTGCAAAGGAGGAAAAAACGATATGGCTCAGCCGGCTCTGCTGGAAATGAAGAATATCTGCAAGTCGTTTCCCGGCGTCAAAGCCCTGGACAACGTCTCCCTGACCGTCCGGCCCGGCACCGTCCACGCCCTGATGGGAGAGAACGGCGCCGGCAAGTCCACGCTGATGAAGTGCCTCTTCGGCATCTACTCCAAGGACAGCGGCACCATCACCCTGGAGGGCAAGGAAGTCAACTTCAAAAGTTCCAAGGAGGCCATGGAAAACGGCGTGGCCATGGTGCATCAGGAGCTCAACCAGGCCCTGACCCGCACCGTCACCGACAACCTCTGGCTTGGCCGCTACCCCAAGGTGGGCGGCATCATGGTCAGCGAGAGCATCATGCGCAAGCGCACCAAGGAGATCTTTGACCAGCTGGAGGTCCACGTGGATCCCAAGGCCATCATGTCCACCATGCCCGTCTCCCAGCGGCAGATGGTGGAGATCGCCAAGGCCGTCAGCTACAACGCCAAGGTCATTGTCTTCGACGAACCCACCTCCTCCCTGACGGAGACCGAGGTGGAGCACCTGTTCCGCATCATCAACATGCTGCGGGATAAGGGCTGCGGCATCATTTACATCTCCCACAAGATGGAGGAGATCCTGCGCATCAGCGACGAGGTCACCATCATGCGGGACGGCCAGTACGTGGCCACCCGGCCCGCCAGCGAACTGACTATGGAGGAGATCATCCGGCTGATGGTGGGCCGCGAGCTCACCAACCGCTTCCCCCCCAAGGAAAATGTCCCCGGCGAGACCATCCTGGAGGTGGAGCACCTGGCCGGCAAGTACACCCGCCTCAAGGACGCCAGCTTCCAGCTGCGTGCCGGTGAGATCCTGGGCATTGCCGGCCTGGACGGCTCCGGCCGTACCGAGGTGCTGGAGAACCTCTTCGGCTCCATGACCAAGAGCGGCGGCACCATCCGCCTCCACGGCAAGGAGATCAAGAACCGCAATCCCCGGGAGTCCATCAAAAACGGCTTCGCCCTGCTGACGGAGGAGCGCCGGGCCACCGGCATCTTCGGCATCCGCAGCATTCTGGACAACACCGTCATCTCCAACCTGAGACACTACCTCATCGGCGGCATCTGCCTCTCTGACAAGAAGATGCGTCAGGATACCGAGTGGGCCATCCAGGCCATGCGCATCAAGACGCCCAGCCAGGAGACCCAGATCCGCTCCCTCTCCGGCGGCAACCAGCAGAAGGTCATCATCGGCCGGTGGCTGCTCACCAAGCCGGAGGTGCTGCTGCTGGACGAGCCCACCCGCGGTATCGACGTGGGCGCCAAGTACGAGATCTACGAGCTGATCATCAACCTGGCCAAGGAGGGCAAGGGCGTCATCATGGTCTCCTCGGAAATGCCGGAGCTGCTGGGCGTGTGTGACCGGATCCTGGTCATGTCCGGCGGCCAGCTGGCCGGTGAAGTGGACGCCAAGAACACCAGCCAGGAGGAGATCCTGACGCTGGCTGCCAAATACGTGTAAAAGAGGGGGAAACACCTATGAGTAAGGAATCCAAGACTCTGGAAAAGGACGCCAAGACCAAGGCCGCTGCCAAGCAGCCCTGGACTGCCCAGCGGGTGGGCGACCTGATTCTCAACAACGCCCTGATCATCATCATGGTCATCGCGGTCATCTACATCGCCATCGTCAATGAAAACTTCCTCAAGCCCGCATCCATCATCAACATCCTGGCCCAGACCTGCGCCTATCTGCCGGTGGCCCTGGGTGTCGGCGGATGCATCGTGCTGACCGGTACCGACCTGAGCGCCGGCCGGATCGTGGGCCTCACCGCCTGCATCTCCGCCTCCTTGCTCCAGGCTGTGGACGCCGCCAGCAAGATGTGGCCCAACCTGACCCCGCCTCCCGTGATCCTGGTGCTGATCCTGGCCATGATCATCGGCGGTGCCATCGGCGCCTTCAACGGCTTCTTCGTGGCCAAGTTCAAGCTGCATCCCTTCATCGTCACCCTGGCCACCCAGCTCATCATCTACACGCTGCTGCTGCTGTACGTCAAGGCCGGCGAGAATAACGGCATGGCCATCTCCGGTCTGGACAAGTCCTATTCCGGCTTCATCACCGGCTCCATCCTGAAGATCGGCGGCACCCCCATCCCCAACTATGTGTGGATCGCCGTCATCTGCACCATCGTCATGTGGTTCATCTGGAACAAGACCACCTTCGGCAAGAACATGTTCGCTCTGGGCGCCAATGAAGAGGCCGCCCGGGTCTCCGGCGTCAACGTCTTCGCCACCAACATCATGGTCTTTGCCCTGGCCGGCGCCATGTACGCCGTCACCGGCTTCATCGAGGGTGCCCGCGTGGCCTCCAACACCGCCAACACTGGCCTGAACTACGAGTCCGACGCCATCGCGGCCTGCGTCATCGGCGGCGTCTCCTTCGTGGGCGGCATCGGCAAGATCCGCGGCATCGTCATCGGCGTTCTGATGCTGCGTCTGATCTTCGTTGGCCTGAACATGATCGGCATCAACCAGGACCTGTTCTACATCATCAAGGGCGGCATCATCCTCTTTGCCTGCGCCCTGGATATGCGCAAGTATCTGGTCAAGAAGTAAGAAACTTTCCAACACGGAGGGTGCGCATCTTTCACGCGATGCGCACCCTCTTTGTCTTATGGGGAAAAGTGTGGTATCATATACCCGATACTGAGAGGAAAAGGAGGAACCCATGGAGAGCTACCGTGTGCTGCTGGTGGACGACGAGGAGGATATCCGGGTGGGCATCAGCCGTAAGATCGACTGGGAGGGGCTGGGATACGCCCTGGTAGGTGAGGCGGAAAACGGCCGGGACGCCCTGGAGCTGGCGGAATCGCTGCAGCCCGACGTGGTGCTCACGGATATCAAGATGCCCTTTATGGACGGCCTGGAGCTGTGCCGCATCCTGACGGAGCGGCTGCCGGCATCCAAATTCGTGGTCTTTTCCGGCTTTGACGATTTCGAGTACGCCAAGCAGGCTATTCAGATGAATGTCTCGGAGTATATCCTCAAGCCCATCAACGCCCCGGAGCTCACCGCCGTGCTGGAGCGGCTCCACAGCCAGCTGGACGCGGAGCGGGCGGAGCGCCGGGACGCCCAGCAGCTGCGGGAGCGGTATGAGGAGAGCCTCCCCCTGCTGCGCAGCCTCTTTCTCACCCGGCTGCTGGACGGCCGGGTGCCCCAGGAACGGGTGGCGGAGCTGTCGGAGCGCTATGACCTGGCCCTTACCGGCACCGCCTTTACCGCCGCGGCGGTCCACGTCAGCGGCGGGGACGGCAGTGAGCTGGAGACGCTTTCGGTCCAGCAGCTGCTGGAGGACAACCTGAACCCGGAGGGCTGCCGGTGCGTCCAGTTTTTATACAACGATTCCGTGGCCCTGGTGGCCGGATTGGACAAGCCCGGGCATGTGTACAGCCTCATCGCCGGGCTCAACCGGGTGTGTACCCTGGCGGAGAGCTATCTGAAGCTGACGCTGACAGTGGGCGTGGGATCTCCCTGCGCCGTCTTGGAGGACCTGCCCCAGTCCGCCGCCGGCGCCCGCAGCGCTCTGGAGTACCGGGGCATGGTGGGCCGGGGCCAGGCCATCTATATCGGGGACCTGGAGCCCGGCGGCGGCGTGCCGCTGGTGTTTACGGAGAGCGATGAGCAGGAGCTCACCGGCGCCGTGAAGCTGGGGGGCGAGGCGGAGATCCGGGCGGTGCTGGACCGGCTGACGGAAAAGCTCCACGCGGCGGGTATTTCCCCCGCCCAGGTGCAGCTGTTTTTCCTGGAGGTCATCACCTGCCTTCTGAAGGTGGCCCGGGGGGCCGAGCTGGAGACGGAGGCGGTGTTCGGCTCCGGCTTCACAGGGCTTATGAAGGCCACGGATTTTGAATCCCCCGAGGCCCTGCGGGACTGGTGTTTGGACCGGTGCCTGCGAATCCAGACGCTGATCCGCAACCGCCGGACGGATTCGGCGGGCCGCACTGTGGAAAAGGCCAAGGACTATATCCTCTCCCACTACGGCGACAGCGACCTCTCCGTGGAGGCCCTGTGCCGCCACCTGCACCTCTCCCCCACCTACTTCTCCACCCTCTTCAAGCGGGAGACGGGCATGAGCTTTACCGCCTACGTCACCGTGGTGCGCATGGACGCGGCGGCGGACGCCCTGCGGAACACGGAGGAGAAGACCTACCTCATCGCCCGCCGCTGCGGGTACGAGGATCCCAACTATTTCAGCTATGTCTTCAAGCGCCACTTCGGCGTCACCCCCACCAAGTACCGGGCCGGATAAACCCCGGAGAGGAGGTTTCCCATGGGAAAGCGGCTGAGCGGACTGCGCCAGCGCTGGAGCAGCGTCTACCGGCGCACCAGCATCCAGATGATCTTGTCGGCGTCCTTTACGGCGGTGGCCGTGCTGGGCATGCTCTTTATGGGATTGACCCTCTTTCTGCGCTTTTCCTCCTCCACCAACGCCCAGCAGTCGGCGGCCAGCCAGCGGGTGCTCTCCCAGGTGAACGTCAGCCTGGACGGGTACCTGCGCAGCATGATGCGCATTTCCGACGCCGCCTATTACCAGCTCATCAAGGACACGGACCTGGCGGAGGACGACCTCTCCGGCGCGCTGGACTTCCTCTATGAGAGCAGCCGGGACTCCCTGGTGTCCATCGCCGTCTTCTCGGCGGAGGGGGATCTCATTGCCGCCTCCCCCATGGCGCCCCTGAAAAATTCCGTCTCCCCCGAGCGGGAGGAGTGGTTTTGCTCCGCCATGGACCGCATCGAGAACCTCCACTTCTCCACCCCCCATGTGCAGAACCTCTTTGAGGACCCGGACTACCGCTACCGCTGGGTGGTGTCCTTGAGCCGCTTTGTGGAGCTCACCCGGGGCGGCGCCATCGAGGGGGGCGTGCTGCTGGTGGACATGAGCTTTTCCGGCATCGAGCAGATCTGCAAGGACGTGGAGCTCTCGGACTCCGGCGGCTACCTCTATCTCATTGACGACAGCGGCGAGATCATCTACCATCCCCGCCAGCAGCTCATCTACGCGGGGCTTCTGGAGGAGAACAACCTGGACGCCGCCTCCTACGCCGACGGCGTCCATTCGGAGACCTTCCAGGGCCAGCGGCGGCAGGTGGCCGTCAAGACCGTGGGCTACACCGGCTGGAAGCTGGTGGGCGTGGTGCCGGCGGAAAACCTGTGGAGCAACTACGGCCAGCTGGTGCTCTTCTTCCTCTTCATCGTGCTCTTCTCCGTCTTTTTGCTGGTGTTCGTGAACCTGCGATTGTCCGAGTGGATCACCGCCCCGGTAAAGAAGCTGGACCGGGCCGTCAAGGAACTGGAGGCCGGCAAGGAGCAGGTGGACTTCGACGTGGGCGGCCCCTACGAGGTGGAGCACCTGAGCCACTCCGTGCGCTCCATGGTCTCCACCCTGCGCCACCTGATGGACGACGTGGTGCGCCAGGAGGAGGAGAAGCGACGCAGCGAGCTGGATGTGCTCCAGTCCCAGATCAATCCCCACTTCCTCTATAACACCCTGGACTCCGTGGTGTGGATGACGGAGAACGGCCGCACCGACGAGGCCACGGTGATGCTCACCGCCCTGGCCCGGTTCTTCCGGATCTCCCTGAGCCGGGGCAGCAACATCATCCCCATTGCCGACGAGCTGGAGCATGCCCGTCACTATCTCACCATCCAGAAGATGCGCTACAAGAACAAGTTCTCCGCCACCATTGAGGCCCGGGACGGCGTGGAGAAGCTCTACACCATCAAGCTCATTGTCCAGCCCATCCTGGAAAACGCCATCTACCACGGCATGGCCTATGCCGACGGGGACGGCGAGATCACCATTGTGGCCCGCCGGGACGGGGACGATGTCATCATCGACGTCACCGACAACGGCCCCGGCATGCCGGAGGAGGTGGTGGAGCGGCTGCTGGATCCGCGGGAGCAGAAGGCTGCCCCCAGCAAGGGCGGCTCCGGCATCGGCTTCCGCAACGTCCACCAGCGCATCCGGCTCACCTTCGGGGAGCCCTACGGCCTCACCATCCGCAGTGAGCCCGATGCCGGCACCACGGTGCGCATCCGGTTGCCGGCCCTTACCGAGCCCCCGGGAGAGAAAAAGGAGGGAACGCCATGGGACGCAAAGTGATGCTGCAGCTGGTGGTGCCCCTTTTGAGCCTGTGCGTGCTGTTTTTGCTTTTGACCATGGATCCCGTCCGCTCCCAGGGCCCTGCGGAGCTCTGGGAGGTGTCCGTCATCTTCCGGGACGCCGACTCCACCGCCATGTCCGCCGCCCGGCAGGGCATGGAGCAGGCGGCGGTGGATATGGATGTGGAGCTGCGGCTGCTGAACCTCAGCGCCGACGGCCAGGCCGACGAGCAGAGGGAGATCCTGGAGCGGGAGGTGGAAAACGGTGCCGACGGGGTGCTGCTGATCCCGGCAGACCGGGACGCCCTGGCCTCCGCTGTGAAAGAGGCCTCGGTGCCGGTGGTGACCATGGAGACGGATATGGCCGCCGACGGTGCCGCCGGCTATGTCAGCGTGGACAACACCGCTCTGGGGGAGGCCCTGGGCACCATGACCCTCAACGGCGCGCCGGAGGGCTCCGCCGTGATTTTGGTGAACACCGCGCCGGAGGCCACCGGCATCTCCGACCGGGTGGAGGCCGCCGCCCGGGTGCTGGAGGGGGCGCAGCGCCGGGTGTATATCTGCCGTCCCGGCCAGGAGGGCGAGCTGGAGGAGGCCCTGGAGGCCACTGTGGAGAAGTGGTCGGCGTCGGCGGTGGTGGCCTTCGACACCTCCGCCCTGGAGCACGCCGCCCGGACCCTGGCCCAGATGGAGGAGGCACCGCTGCTCTACGGGGCCGGATCCAGCGCCGCCATTGCCGCCTATCTGGAGCAGGGCACCATCACCGCTGTGGCCGCCCGCAACGAATTTGCCGCCGGCTATCTGGCGGTGGAGATGCTGGTGAACGCCATCAACGGCACGGCCGGACCCAGGGCGCAGCTGCTGGAGTTTTCCGTGGTGCGCAAGGAGACCATGTACGAACCGGAGCATGAGAAGCTCCTCTTCCCGGTGACCCGGTAAGGCAAAGGAGGTACGGGATGAACAAGACCATCCGGCGGATCTTCGCCGGGAGTTTGCTTGCGGCGCTCCTTTTGGCCGGCTGCGGCCGGGAGAAGGAGACGCCCACCGTGCGCATCGGCGTGGCCCTCTACCAGCAGGAGGACACCTTTATCTCCACCGTGGTCCAGCAGCTGGAGCAGCTGGCCCGGGCGGAGGAACAGCGCCGGGGCATCAAGATCAACCTGAACCTGGCGGACGCCCGGTCCAGCCAGTCCGCCCAGAACGAGCAGGTGGACCGCTTTTTGCAGCAGGGCTATGACATGCTGTGCGTGAACCTGGTGGACCGCACCGCCGCCGCCGTCATTGTGGACAAGGCCCAGGCGGCGGACGTGCCGGTGGTCTTCTTCAACCGGGAGCCGGTGGAGGAGGATCTGGCCCGCTGGGACCGGGCGTACTATGTGGGCTCTCCGGCGGCCACGGCGGGGACCCTCCAGGGTAAGATTGTCCTGGACGCCTGGCGGGAGGACCCGGCCTCCATTGACCGCAACGGTGACGGCGTGATCCAGTATGTGATGCTGGAGGGGGAGCCCGGCCACCAGGATGCCCTCATGCGCACGGAGTACAGTGTCAAGGCGCTGATGACGGCGGCGGTCCCCGTGGAAAAGCTGGCCAACGACAACGCCAACTGGGAGCGGGGGCAGGCGTCGCTGCGGATGGAGCAGTGGCTCCGGGAGTTCGGGGACGCCATAGAGGTGGTCTTCGCCAACAACGACGACATGGCCCTGGGGGCCATCGACGCCTGTCTGGACGCCGGGATGGAACAGGAGGACCTGCCTTTCATCGTGGGAGTGGACGCTACGCCGCCGGCGCTGAAAGCGGTGGCTGCCGGAACGCTGCAGGGCACCGTGCAGAACGACGCCGCCGGACAGGCGGAGCAGATCCTGGCCATCTGCTGCGCCGTCATGGACGGGAAGGATCCCGGCACCACGCTGAGTCTGGAGGACGGCAAGTACGCCTGGCTGGAATACACCACCGTCACGGCGGAGAACCTGGCGGAGTTTCTGCCGGAGGAATGAGCATGCAAAGAGGGAGAAGGCAAACGCCTTCTCCCTCTCAGCCTGTTGAAAAAGTCTTTTCGACAGGCTGAGCAAGTTTTTTGAAACTCAAAAAAGTTTCAAAAAACTGTTGATTCAAAACGAAAGGAACCCCTCCTGGGTTCCTCTCGTAACTCTCTTCCTTCCCGTCGCGCAAGATTTCCGGTTTTATCGAAAGTCTCAGGGAGAAGGCAAAAGCCTTCTCCCTCTCTTTTTTGTTATGGCTGCCCGGTGCCCTGCTCTTTGGTTTTTCCGTGGGCGGAGCGCCAGGCGGAGGGGCTCTCCCCCGTCTCCCGGCGGAAGGCCCGGGAGAAGTACAGGGGATCCTGGAACCCCACGGAGGCCGCCACCGCCCCGATGGGCAGGGCGCTGTGGCGCAGCAGCTCCCGGGCCCGCTGAATGCGGTAGCGGGTGAGATAGTCCCCCGGCGAGCAGCCAAACTCCGATTGAAAGGCCCGGTAGAGGCAGCTGCGGCTGACGCCGGTGGCCCGGGCGGTCTCCTCCACCCCCATGGGCCGGGAGTAGTTGCGCTGGATGTAGGCGGCCCCCCGGCGGGCATAGTCCGTCAGGGCCTCCCCGCCCCGGCGGGGCCCGGCATCCATCAGCAGGCCCAGGGCCGCCTGGAGATAGCCCGCCATCCGCACGGCGCTGGGATAGTCGGTGCCCCGGGCCTTGTACACCTCCAGCAGCGCCTGGCGCAGCTGCTGGCCAGCCTGCACCACCGGGGCGCCGCCGGAAAAGGCGGTCTGAGCCAGCAGCAGCGGCGCGCTGGGGCCGGAGAAGCCCACCCAGTAGTACTCCCAGGGCTCCTCCTCATCCGCCTGATAGTATACCGGCTCCTCCGGCCGCACCAGAAAGGCCTCCCCCGCTTCGGGGACGAAAGTCCTGCCCGCCGTCTCGTAGGTGCCCCGGCCGGAGACGATGTAGTGGATCAGGTAGTGGTCCCGGATGCCGGGCCCCCAGCCGTACCCCGGGGGACACTTCTGAAACCCCGCGTTGTAGACCACCAGCGGCAGCTCCGCCCGCTCCGGCGCCTTGAAGGAGTGCTTGAAATCCCGCGTCACGGCCCTTCCCTCCCCTTCCATAAAGTTCCTGTCTCCAGCATACCCCAGCGTAAACGATTTTGCAACAAAAATCCATAAATCCAGCCACGCAAACACATGGTAATTTCCCCGCCGGGCTGGTAGGGTATGAATAGAATCAAAACGGATGCCACAAGGAGGTACTCCCTATGGAACATGAGACCCTGGAAACCCGCCTGCGCGCCGGCGCCCTGGACGCGCAGCTGACCCGCCTTTACGGCGCCGAGGGCCTGGAGGCGGCCCGCAGCCGCTGCGCCTCCGTCATCTCCGGCTTTACCAAGACCTTTGAAAGCCTGCCCGAGGCCTTTTTCTCCGCCCCCGGCCGCACGGAGCTGGGGGGCAACCACACGGACCACCAGCACGGCCGGGTCCTGGCCGCCGGTGTGGACCTGGACATCCTGGCCGCCGTCTCCCCCAACCAGAGCGGCATGATCCGGGTGCAGTCCCAGGGGTATCCCCTGCTGGTGGTGGATCTCAAGGAGCTGACCCCCAAGGCCGGGGAGGAAAACACCTCCGCCGCCCTGATCCGGGGCGTGGCTGCCCGAATGGCTGCCCTGGGCTGCCCCCTGGAGGGTGTGGGCCTGGACGCCTACATGGTCTCCGATGTCCTGGGCGGCAGCGGCCTCTCCTCCTCCGCCGCCTTTGAGGTGCTGATGGGCACCATCCTCAATGAACTCTTCTGGAACGGCAAGTGCTCCGCTGTGGAGATCGCCCAGATCGGGCAGTACGCCGAGAACGTCTTCTTCGGCAAGCCCTGCGGATTGATGGACCAGACCGCCTCCTCCGTAGGCGGCGTGGTGGCCATCGACTTTGCCGATACCGCCGCCCCGGTGGTGGAGGCCATCGGCCTGGATCTCCACGCCCAGGGGTACGCCCTGTGCATCCTGGACTCCGGGGCCGATCACGCGGACCTCACCGGAGAGTACGCCGCCATCACTGACGAGCTCAAGGCCGTCTGCCGCCACTTCGGCAAGGAGTTTTTGCGTGAGGTTCCCGAGGCGGACTTTATCCGGGAGCTGCCCGCCCTCCGGCAGGAGGCCGGGGACCGGGCGGTGCTGCGGGCCTTCCACGTCTACGCTGAGAACCGCCGGGCCAAGGCGGAGGCCGACGCCCTGCGCGCCGGGGACTTTGACGGCTTCCTGACCCTGGTGCGGGAGTCCGGCCGTTCCTCCGCCATGTATCTCCAGAACGTGGTGCCCACCGGCCAGACGGACCGGCAGGAGCTGATGGTGACCATCGCCTTGTGCGAGAGCCTGCTGGGGGGCCGGGGCGCCGTCCGGGTCCACGGCGGCGGCTTCGGCGGCACTGCCCAGGCCTTTGTGCCCCTGGATCTGCTGGATTCCTTCAAGGCCGGCACCGAGGCGGTGCTGGGCAGCGGCAGCTGCCATGTGGTGACCATCCGTCCCGTGGGCGGCGTGGCAATCAAGTGAGGTGTTGGAAATGGTAAACGGATACATCGCGGCCCTGGCGGACTATGCCGTGGCCAAGGGATTGATTGAAGAAGCGGACCGCCCCTGGGCGGTGAACCGCCTGCTGGAGACCATGGGCCTTTCCAGCTACGAAGCGCCGGAGACGGTGCCCCAGGCCTCCCTGGAGGAGATCCTGACGGCGCTGGTAAACGACGCTGTTGCCCGGGGCGTCATCGAGGACGGCATCGCCAGCCGGGACCTCTTCGACACCAAGCTCATGGGCGTCCTGACGCCCCGCCCCTCCCAGGTGATCGCCCGGTTTCACGAGAAGATGGCGGAGTCCCGGGAGGCTGCCACCGACTGGTTCTATTGCTTCTGCCAGGACACGGACTACATCCGCCGCTACCGCATCGCCCGGGACGTCAAGTGGGTGACGGCCACGGAGTTCGGGGACCTGGACATCACCATCAACCTCTCCAAGCCGGAGAAGGATCCCCGGGCCATCGCCGCCGCCCGCTCCGCCGCCCAGACCAGCTATCCCAAGTGCCAGCTGTGCCGGGAGAACGAGGGCTACGCGGGCCGGCTGGACCACCCCGCCCGGCAGAATCACCGCATCATCCCCGTCACCATTGACGGGCAGGACTGGTTCTTCCAGTACAGCCCCTATGTCTACTATAACGAGCACTGCATCGTCTTCAACGGCAAGCATGTGCCCATGAAGATCGACCGCTCCGCCTTCCGGAAGCTCCTGGACTTCGTCATCCAGTTCCCCCACTATTTCGTGGGCTCCAACGCGGACCTGCCCATCGTGGGCGGCTCCATTTTGAGCCACGACCACTTCCAGGGCGGCCGCTACACCTTCGCCATGGAGAAGGCCCCGGTGGAGCAGACCGTCACCTTCCCGGGCTACGAGGATGTGGAGGCGGGCATCGTCCGCTGGCCCATGTCCGTTATCCGCATCCGCTGCGCCGACGACAAGCGCCTGGTGGACCTGGCGGAGAAGATCCTCACCGCCTGGCGGGGCTACTCCGATCCCGACGCCTTCATCTTCGCCGAGACCGACGGCGAGCCCCACAACACCATCACCCCCATCGCCCGCAAGCGGGGAGATAAATATGAACTGGACCTGGTGCTGCGCAATAACATCACCACGGAGGAGTTCCCCCTGGGCGTGTTCCATCCCCATCCCGAGCTCCACCACATCAAAAAGGAGAACATCGGCCTCATCGAGGTCATGGGCCTTGCGGTGCTGCCCTCCCGGCTGAAAAATGAGCTCAAGGAGCTGGCGGACGCCCTGGTGTCCGGCGGGGATCTGCGGGGTAGCGACGCCATCGCCAAGCACGCCGACTGGGCGGAGGAGCTGAAAACCCGCTACACCTTCACCGCCGACAATGTGGAGGGCATCCTCCAGGACGAGGTGGGCAAGGTCTTTGCCCGGGTGCTCCAGGACGCAGGCGTCTACAAGTGCACGCCCGAGGGCCGGACGGCTTTCCAAAAGTTCATCGCGTCCGTGCAGTAAGCAAACCGGGGCGCGCCCCGGGAATATCCATAAAATCCCACTCCGCTGCGGCGGAGCCCACAAGTGACATAAGGAGGAACCGTTATGAAAACAATTCTGGTTGCAGGCGGCGCCGGCTACATCGGCAGCCACATGGTGGCGCTGCTGGTGGAAAAGGGCTATGACGTCATCGTGGTGGACAATCTGCGCACCGGCCACTGGCAGGCGGTAAAGGGCGCCAAGAAGTTCTACGTGGGCGACCTGCGGGACGCCGCCTTCCTGGACACCGTGTTCAGCGAGAACCAGATCGACGGCGTCATCAACTTCGCCGCCTTCTCTCTGGTGGGCGAGAGCGTCACCAATCCCCTGAAGTATTACGGCAACAACGTGGCCGGCTCCCAGTCCATGCTGACGGCCATGAAGGACCACGGTGTGGATAAGATCGTCTTCTCCTCCACCGCCGCCACCTACGGCGAGCCGGAGAAGCAGCCCATTGAGGAGTGCGACCGCACGGATCCCACCAACCCCTACGGTGCCACCAAGCTGGCCATCGAGGGCATGCTCAAGTGGTGCGACCAGGCCTACGGCATCCACTATGTGGCTCTGCGGTACTTCAACGCCGCCGGCTCCAACCCCGACGTGGGCATCGGCGAGGACCACAACCCCGAGTCTCACCTGATCCCCCTGGTGATGAAGACCGCCCTGGGCCAGCGGGACCACATCGGCATCTTCGGCGACGACTATCCCACCGCCGACGGCACCTGCATCCGGGACTACATCCACGTCCGTGACCTGGCGGAGGCCCACCTGCTGGCCCTCAAGCACCTGGAGGAGACCGGCGAGAGCGGCATCTTCAACCTGGGCAGCGGCGACGGCTACTCCGTCAAGGAGATCATCGACACCGCCCGCCGCATCACCGGAAAAGAGATCCCCGCCGTGGTGGAGCCCCGCCGGGCCGGCGATCCCTCCGTCCTCATCGCCTCCAACCACAAGGCCGCTGAGGTCCTGGGCTGGAAGCCCCAGCGGGGCCTGGAGGAGATCATCTCCGATGCCTGGACCTGGCACTCCACCCATCCCAATGGCTACGAGGGGTGAGAGAAATGGTCAGCGTGCGTTCCTTTGAGGCTCTGCCCTGCGGCAGCGTCCACCTGGTGACCCTCACCGATGAGACCGGGTGCGCCGCGGAATTTTTGAGCCTGGGCGCCACCGTCCGGGCGGTGCGGGTGCCGGACCGGGAGGGCCGCCCCACCGACGTGGTGCTGGGCTATGAGACCGCCGGGGAGTACCTGGCGCGCAACGCCCATCTGGGCAACTGCATCGGCCGGTACGCCAACCGCATCGGCGGCGCCCGGTTTGAATTGAACGGCAAAGAGTACCGCCTGACTCCCAACGAGGGGGAAAACCTCCTCCACGGCGGTGCGGAGGGCTTTGACCGCAGGCTCTGGGGCTTTACCACGGGAGAGGACTCCGTCACCTTCCGCCGCACCTCCCCCGACGGGGAGGAGGGCTTCCCGGGGAAGCTGGAGGTCAGCGTCACCTATACCCTCAAAGAGGGCTGCCTCACCATGGACTACCGGGCCACCACTGACGCCGACACCGTGGTGAGCCTCACCAACCACAGCTATTTCAACCTGGCGGGTCAGAAGGGCGGCCCTGTGACGGATCACGTCCTGACGGTCCGGGCGGACCGGTACACCCCCTGCGGGGCGGGCAACATCCCCACCGGGGAAATTTTGCCGGTGGCAGGCACGGCCCTGGACCTGCGGCAGCCTACGGCGCTGGGAGATGTATTTTCCCGGCCGGAGCTGGAGGCCACCCGGGGCCTGGATCACAACCTGGTGCTCTCCGGCGGCGAGGGCCCCGACGCCACCCTCTACTGTCCCCGCACCGGCATCGCCATGGAGGTGACCACCTCCATGGAGGGCATGCAGGTGTACACCGCGGGCTTTTTGACGGAGCGGCCCGGCAAGGACGGCGCCGTCTATGGGCCCCACCACGCCGTGTGCCTGGAGACCCAGCGCTTCCCCGATGCCATGAATCACGCGGCCTTCCCCTCCCCCATCCTCCGGGCGGGGGCGGAATACCACGAGACCACCCGCTACCGCTTCTTTGTGAAGTAAACATAAATCCCCCGGGACAGCAGTCCCGGGGGATTTTGTTGGCTATTGGGGCGGAAAACCGTCAGGAGGCGGCGTCGGCTTGATCCGGCCACGTATTGTCCGCGTACAGCTGCCAGCAGATGGCATCCAGACGCTGGAGGGCAATGGGCGATTGGGCATAGTCTTTCACGCTCTCCAGCACCAGCCAGTCTGTGCCGTTGGCGGCGTTGTAGGCGGCAGCCAGCTCCGGCAGCTGAGCGTCGACTTCCTCCAGGGTGATGGTGCGGGTCTGGGTATTTCCGTCGGCGTCCTGATAGGTCCAGGAGACGGTGCCCAGGTTCCCCACCAGGGCCAGCAGCTGGGGCGCCAGATAGGACATCATGATGTCTGTCTGTCCCCCCACCATTTCCCGGCTGAACTCCAACGTCCAGCTGTAGGGCTCCGCAGCGGTCTGCAGGGAAAACGTATAGTTTCCCAGAAGAGACTCCAAGTACAGGGCCTGGGCGATCCGGTTCAGGGCAGAGGGATCCCCCACATACGGCGTTTGGGCTTCATACAGCGTTTCAAATTTCTGCAAGGCCACGGTAATGAGTCCCTCCTGCCAGATGAGGCGGCCGCACAGGTACACTTCCTCCACCCCCTCCAACGGCACGCTGAACTTGGCGGAAGCAGTTCGATGGAGGGGGGACACCAGTCCCTCCCGGGCGGTGATGGTGACGATGCCGTCCGCTGTCTCCGTATTCCAGTCCCAGTAGGCCTTGGCGGAGGACGCGGAGGAGACCTCCACCTGCAGCGCCCCGTCGTCGGTCCACAGGCCCATGGACATGGCCTCAGCATCGGCGGGAGAGCCGATGACAAAGAGCTTGGCCGCCAGGGCGCCCAGGAGCACCAGCACCGTCAGCAGCACCGCCAGCGTCACCCGCTTCCAGCCCCGGCGCTTCACCTTTTTCAGATAGTCCACCTCTTTGGCGGTCTCTTCCCGCTCCTGCTCCGGCTCCGGGGCGCGCATGGCGGCAAGCTTTGCGCTGCACCCTTTGCACCCGGCCAGGTGGCGCTCCACGGCGCCGTTGGTCTCCGGGGACGTGAGGCCCTCGGCGTAGGAGGGCAGCAGGTCCTCCACCACGGCGCAGGTCAGATCATTTTTCATGGTATTCACCTCCGGTTTTCAGATGCTCCTTGCAGCGGTAGAAGGTCACCCGGGCCCAGGTCTCGGTTCGTCCCAGCACCTCCCCGATCTCCCGGAAGCTGAGAGAGCCGAAGACCCGCAGGTACACCACCTCCCGCCCCGGCTCCGGCAGGTCATGGACCCGGCGGAGAAGGTCCAGCTGTCCCGCCCGGCCCAGGGCCTCCGCCTCGGCGGAGGGCAGGGGCTCCAGGATGCCCTCCTCCTCCGGCAATGGCTCCTCCCGCTTCTGCCTGCGCAGGTGCTGGTAGAAAAGGTGCTTGGCGATCTGGCACAGCCAGGTGGAGACCTTGCAGCCCCCGTCAAAGCGATCCGACGACCGCACCGCCTGGTAGAAGGTCTCCTGGGTCAGCTCCTCCGCCAGAGCATCGTCATGGCACTGGGAGAGGAGAAACTTGTACACCGTCCGGGCATGGGCCCGGTAAATTTCCTCCATGTCCTCCACGGCTTCTCCCCTCCTCTCTTTGTCCATACATCCCCGGCGGGGGCGGTTCGTTACACCCCGGGAAAAAATATTTTTCCCGGACAGCAGAAAAGGGACCCCGGCGGGGATCCCTTTTTTGACGGCGCAGCGTCTTAGTCCAAAGAAGTGGTGTCGAACATCTCCTCAAAGGAGCGGATGTAGTAGTCTGCCAGAGAGCGGATCTCCTCCTGGTCGTCCTCGGCGGAGGCGTCGTACACCGCCGCTACCCGGAACCCCGCCGCCTTGGCGGTGCGGATGGCGTGGAGGGCGTCCTCAAAAATGACGGTGTCCCGCTTGTTGGACTGGAGCCGGGTCATGGCCCGCTCGTAGATCTCCGGGCTCTCGTCCTTGCCCTTGGAGACGTCGGCGGTGGTGACGATGCCGCGGAAATACCCGTCGATGCCGGCGCACCGCAGGGCGGCCTGGGCCAGGTGGCGGTCCGTGGCGGTGGCCACGTACATCCACACCCCCTCCATCTTCAGCAGGGAGAGAAATTTCTCCACCCCCGGCTTGGCCCGGACTTCATGGTGGTAGAAGTCGTCCACCTGGGCCTCGATCTCATCCATGATCTCGTCCACCGTCTCGGTGAGGTGGTATTCCTCCCGGCACAGTGCCGCCCCCTGCCGGGCGGAGAGCACCTTGAGCCGCTGGTCCAGATCCGCCGCGGGCTCGATGCCGTGGCGGCGCAGCAGGTCGCTGCCCAGGTGGTTCCAGGCGGGCATGGAGTCCAGCAGCGTGCCGTCCATATCAAAAATCGCGCTTTGCAGTCTCATGGGAACATTCCTCGCTTTATAAAAAAAGAAAATACAGATATCGGTATGGATAAGATTGTAACACCGTGATAGGATGGAAAACAAGAAACAAAGTGTGAAAGGTGTGGAAAAACATGCGGCTGTTTGCGGCCAT
This sequence comes from Dysosmobacter sp., assembly GCF_052306735.1. Classification (NCBI taxonomy): domain Bacteria; kingdom Bacillati; phylum Bacillota; class Clostridia; order Eubacteriales; family Oscillospiraceae; genus Dysosmobacter; species Dysosmobacter sp. Next base: position 18,950 of record NZ_DAWBAJ010000034.1, read on the forward strand.
CCGGCTTTCCCCGGCGGCGGAGGACGCCTTGGTATATGCCCAGGACATCCTGCGCCGGGCGGGCCGGGGCAGCTTTCCCCGGCGGGAGATGCTGCACCTGACCCTGGCTTTTTTGGGCGAAGTGGAGGATATCGCCCCGGCGGAGGCGGCAGTAGCGGCCCTCCGGGGAACCGGGCCCTTTCCCCTGACGCTGGAGGGTGTGGGCCGCTTCGGGGACACCTGGTGGGCGGGCATCCGGGAAAACCCGGCCCTGGAGGCCCTGGCCCTGGGGCTCCAGGCGGATCTGCGGCGCCGGGGCTTTTTTCTGGAGACACGGCCCTGGCGGCCCCACATCACCCTGGTGCGCCGCTACCGACCCAAGGGGGAGCCTCCCGCGCTGACGCTGCCTCCGGTGACCATGGAGGTGCGCCAAGTGGTGCTGCTGGAGTCCCTCCGGCGGGAGGGCCGGGCGGTGTATGAGACCCGGTATGGGGTGAAGCTGTAAGACAGAGGAGAGGGAGCATCGCTCCCTCTCCTTTCTTGTTACTGCCAGCGGAACTGCCGGGCGGTATACTGGTCCGCGCAGCGGAAAAACAGCTCCCGGCTGCGGAATTCCAGCTGGGGACAACCCTCCAGGGGATGGAAGGACACCACCCGCCGCTGACGGTCCACCCAGATGCGGAAGACCTGGGCAGTGCCGGGAGGCTCCGCTGTCATGAGAGGTCCTCTCCTGCCGCCACAGCCGCCTTGGCCTCCTCGATGGTCATGCCGCCGGAGAAATGGCCGCCGCAGCTCATGGAAAACTCCCCAATGACGTTGTGCTCGCTGTCGTACAGGGGGATCATGAATTCGTGGGGGCACTCCGACGCGGGCAGGTTGTGGGGGATAAATTGTTCATCCTCGTAGCAGATATATCCCCGCTCCCCATTTGTCCCCCTGGCGGACACCAGATCCGGCTCATATCCCACATAGGCAGCCAGCACAGTGGAACCGTAGGATTCTCCCAGGCTGTTGGTGGGAAATACCCCGTCCACCAGGGCGTCCAGCAGGGATAGCTTGGATTCACGCAAAGCATCCCGGTTTCCCACCATATACTCCTTTTGATACATGCCGTTTTTGTCCACATATCTTTTGTAGTACACATCGCCCACCCGGCAGTAGGACTCCCGGTCATCGTCCGGCAGCAGGGTGCCTCCCCGGCTGACGATCAGCGCCGTGTCTCCCCGGAGCGCTGTCTCCATGATGGCCTGGAGCTCCTGGGAGATGGCGGGTTCCTCCGGTTGGGAAGCCGGGGCGGGTTCCTCCGGCTCAGAGACGGTCTCCTCCGTCTGGGCCGGGGCGGTTTCCGTCGCAACCTCCTGGGGGGAGGCGGGTTCCTCCGGCGGCAGGGGCTCCTCCTGAGGCTGCTCCGTTTTCTGGGAGGTGGTGGCGTCCGGGGTGTCCTGCGGCTCCGGCTGGGGGGCGGATTGGACGGAGGCGGGGCCTTCCGGCGGGGCGGTAACCAGAGGGGCGTTGACGGACAGGGCCGCCGCCGTACCGCAGGCCAGGACCGCCGCTGCGGCCAGCAGGGCCAGCAGGCGCCTGCGGTCTTTTATCGGCGCAGTGTGCAGCATTTGATTCAGTCTCCTTTCCAGGGCCTCCCGGGAGGTGAGACAAAGGGCCCAGGGGCCCGCCTGACCCGGACTCCCGGCGGCCATTTGCAGTAAGATTCGTCCGTACCGGAGCCGCTCCCGGCGGTCCAGGAGCTGCGCCACGTCCTCATCGCAGCGCTCCTCCCCCACCTCCCGGACGGTCCGGTCCAGCATGTGAAAAAGCGGGTTGTACCAGTGGATGACCAGAGCTGCCATAGAGCAAAGGCGCACCCACAGGTCTCTCCGGCGGACATGGTTCAGCTCGTGGAGCAGCAGGCATCTGAGGACTTGGGGCTCCAGGGCCGTCTCCGGCAGCAGGATCACCGGCCGTACCAGGCCCGTCACCAGCGGGGAGAATACCGCCGCCGAGGCCCGCAGCGTCACTGGCTGGTGCAATCCCAGCTGCTCCCGGCAGCGCCGGAGGGTCTCCAGCACGGTCTCCTCCGTCACCGGGCGGGCGGAGCGCACCAGACGCCCCAGAGCCCGCCGAGCCCGCAGTTTCCGGGCCAGCATCCACAGGGCTCCCAGGCCCCACACCCCCGCCGCCAGGGCCAGCACCCAGTGGGGCAGCACCAGCGGGGCCGGAGATGCTGGAGCGGCGGTGATTGCCGGGGGCACCAGGGGCACCGTCCCGGCTGTGCCGCTTTGCAGGGGGAGTTGTACCGCTGCCGGCAGCACAGGGGCCTCCGCCCCCAGGGAATCCAGCAGCGCCTCTGCCCGGGAGAACAGCTGACCCAGCGGCGCCAGGGCAAATACCAGGCTCAGCTTTACCATCCGGTACTCCCACCGGGCGCTGAGGCGTCCCCGGGCCGCTTTGCGCACCAGCAGGCAGGCTGCCGCTGCTACGCTGCCGGATACAGTCAGGCCCGTGAGCATGTCAATCAGCATGTTCCGCCTCCTGTTCAAACCAGCGGCGCAGGGTGTCCAGTTCCTCCTTCTTCAGGCGCTCTCCTCCGTAAAAGGCGGCCAGGAAGTCCAAGAGGTCGCCGTGGTAGTGCTCATCCACCAGACGCCGGGCCTCCAGCTTTTGATAGCCCTGCTCCGTGACGGCAGGGGTATAGAAATTGGACCGGCCCCGGCGCTCCACGGACAAGACGCCCTTTTCCACCAGACGGCTCAAAAATGTGGACACCGTCTGGATCTTCCAGCCCTTGTGGGCAAAGACCTCCAGCAGCCACACGGCGGTCACGGGTTCCCCGGCGTCCCAGATCACCCGCATGATCTCCATTTCGGATTCCGACAGACTTTGAAATTGACCCATGTTCAGACACCTCCAAAAACTACACCGGTGTAGTATATCTTCTTTATACTACACGCTTGTAGTATATGTCAAGGGGGGTGGTGAGCCATTTTCACAAAAAAATACCGTCCCGTGGGAAACGGGACGGTATTTTCGATATCTGATTGTGTTTTCGCCGATATCATCAGCAGAGCTTGGCGCCTGCGGGAATGCTGTCGTCCAGCATCAGCAGGTGGAGCTTCTCCTCCCCGTGCTCGGTGTGGACGGCGGAGATCAGCATGCCGTTGGACTCCAGGCCCATCATCTTCCGGGGCGGCAGGTTCACGATGGCTACCAACGTCTTGCCGATGAGATCCTCGGGCTCATAGAACTTGTGGATGCCGGAGAGAATCTGGCGGTCGGTGCCGGTGCCGTCGTCCAGGGTGAATTTCAGCAGCTTTTCGCTCTTTTTCACCGCCTGGCAGTCCTTTACCTTCACCACCCGGAAGTCGGACTTGCAGAAGGTGTCGAAGTCCACCTTCTCGGTGAGCTGGGGCTCCACCTCCACGGCGGGCAGGGCGGCCTTCCGGGCCGCGGCCTCCAGGGCCTCCAGCTCCTCCAGGGCCTTGTCCAGGTCGATGCGGGGGAAGAGGTTTTCACCCTTGGTGACAGCGGCGGTCTCACTGAGGCTGCCCCAGCGGGCGGCGGCGTCCCAGGTGCGGACGGCTTCATCGGCGCCGATCTGGGCAAAGAGCTTGTCGCAGCTCTCCGGCATGAAGGGAGAGAGGAGGATGCCGCAGATGCGGGTGGTCTCCAGCAGGTTATAGAGGACGTGGGCCAGGCGCGCCCCGTTGGCTTCCATGTCACGGGCCAGGGCCCAGGGGGCGTTCTCGTCGATATACTTGTTGGCCCGCTGGATGACCT
>NZ_DAWBAJ010000035.1:0-21559 GCF_052306735.1 Dysosmobacter sp.
ACCCGGGAGAAGGTGCAGCTCATCATGGTGATGAGCCGGGCGGCCAAGCTGTATCTGCTGGATGAGCCCATCGGCGGTGTGGATCCCGCCACCCGGGATTACATCCTCTCCACCATCATCGGCAACTACAACCCCGACGCGGCGGTGGTGATTTCCACCCATCTCATCGCGGATGTGGAAAAAGTGCTGGACGAGGTTATTTTCATTGACCGGGGCCGTGTGATGCTCCAGTCCTCCGTGGACCAGATCCGGGAGGAGAAGGGTATGAGCGTGGACGCCCTGTTCCGGGAGGTGTTCAAATGCTGAGGAAACTCATCAAGCACGAATTTCGTGCCACGGCCCGGATCATGGGGCCGCTGTATCTGGTGCTGCTGGTGACGGCTCTGGGCGCCAACCTCTCTACCCGGGGCATTCTGGAGACTCCGTACCCCGTTTTGAACATTCTGGGGGCCCTGCTGGTGATGGCCTTTGTAGTGGCCATCATGGCGGTGTGCGCCATGAGCATTTACCTGATGGTCCAGCGGTTTTACAAGAACCTGCTGCGGGATGAGGGGTATCTCATGTTCACCCTGCCCGCCTCCGTGCACCAGCAGGTGTGGAGCAAGCTCATCGTCTCCTCCGTGTGGTTCATCGTCACCGGCGTGGCCGTGATGATCTCCTTCATGATGATGGCCATGGATGTGGGCTTTGTGAAGGGACTTGTCCATGCCCTGCAGGTGCTGTTCCAACAGGTCACCGCCTATTACGCCATCAACGGCACGGTGTTTTTGCTGGAGCTGCTGGTGCTGGCCTTTGTGGGCTGCATTGGGTTCTGCCTGCAGTTTTACGCGGCTCTGGCCATCGGCCACAGCTTCTCGAACCACAAATTTGCCTGGTCCGTGGCGTTCTTCTTCATTTTGCAGTTTGCCTCTCAGCTGGTGGGAAGCCTGCTGCTGCTCTCCCTGGACGCGCCGTTTATCAACCGGCTGTTGGGCAGTCTGGATTTCCGGGTGTCCGGCATGGCCGCCGTCCATATGGGCATGGGCATCCTCATCGCCGCCTGCTTGGTCTATGCCGCCGTATTTTACGTCATGACCACATACTTCTTGAAAAACCGCCTGAATCTGGAGTAAACTAGGTGCATATGCCCGTGGCGGAAGTTCCCTTCGGGCCCACATCAAAGCCAGGAGGATGCCCGGATGCCTGCGGAAGACATGTTTCACGAATTGCTGCTGACGTTTTTCACGGCCATGACGCCGATACTGGAGCTGCGGGGCGCCATCCCTGTGGGGGTGGCGGCGGGGCTGCCTCCCGCCGTGGCCTGTGCCGTGTCCATTGTGGGGAACCTGGTGCCGGTGCCCTTCATCATCCTGCTGACCCGGCGGATCTTCGACTGGCTGCGCCGCACCCGCACCTTCGGCCCCCGGATCCAGTGGCTGGAGCGCCGGGCCCATCTCAAGGGGCGGCTGGTGCGCAAGTACCGTCTGGCGGGGCTGATGATCCTGGTGGCCATCCCCCTGCCGGGTACCGGAGCCTGGACGGGCGCGCTGGTAGCCGCGGTGCTGGATATCCGCCTGCGCCACGCCATGCCCGCCATTGCCATGGGTGTGGTCATCGCCGGCATCATCATCACGGCGCTGACCATGGGCGTGGTACACCTGTTTTGAACATCTGACGGAAAGCCCCCGGAGCGCATTCCTATGCGCGCCGGGGGCTTGTTTCTTCCGGGCCGGGTCAGCCAAAGTCGTGGCGGCCGCCGCAGTCCACCCCCAGCCCCTCCAGCAGCGTGACGATGGCCTCGATCTTTTGGAAGCAGGTTTTGTCGGAGAGGGTCTCGTCCGCCAGGATATCCCGGATGCGCAGCAGCGCCCGGACTGCGGCGTCGGACGCCAGGGCGCGATAGAAGTCCTGTGGGCTTTGCATAAAATCACCCCAGTAGTCGATATATCGCCTATATAGTATCATATATCGACAACTTTTTGCAAGGACCTTTCGTAACATGGTGATATGTCAAACGAAAGGGGAGACAGGCCATGGATACGCGGAGGGCGGTTGCCAACCGGCTGGTGGTCTTGTGCGGGCAGAGAGGCTGGACGGTGAACAAGTTGGCGACAAAATCCGGCGTTTCTCCTTCCACGGTGAAGAGCATCTTATACGGAAACAGCAAAAACCCGGGGATTGTCACCATCAAGCTGCTGTGCGATGGGTTGGAGATCTCCCTGGAGGAATTTTTCTCCGGGCCGGAATTTACCCGGCTGGAGCAGGAGCTGCAATAAAAAAGAGACGCCGTCAGGCGTCTCTTTTTTCGGCCTTTTCAGACAGCCTCGTACACCTTCCGTCCGGCGCTCCACACCGCCCGGAGGGCTCCCGGCTGGCGGCGGTAGACGCACCGCTCGAACCGCTCCCGGCCCGTCAGGGCATGGGACTGGGGGAGGGCATCGTCGGAGAGCACCATGGCGTGGAGGGGATTGCCGGGGGCGAAGCCCGGGGCCTCTCCGAAAAAGGCCGCTCCGGCGGAGGTGGCCAGGTACCATGCCTCCGGCACCGTCAAGAAGGCGGGGTGGGCGGAATCCGTCATCTGCCGGACCTTGGAGGCCCGGATGGCGGAGGCGGTGACGTCGAACATGTCCAGGTGGTCGCCGCCGGCAATGTCGCTGCCCAGGGCTACCTTCAGCCCTTCCTGGAGCATGGTCCGCACCGGGGCGGTGCCGGAGCAGACGTTGACATTGGAGTCCGGGCAGTGGACCACCGTGACCCCCGCCTCCTTCATGGCCGCCCGCTCCCGTTGGTCGGACCAGACGCAGTGGGCCATGAGAGTGCGGTCGTTCCACAGGCCGAACTTGGCGTAGGTCTCCCAATACTGGGTGCAGTCCGGGTGCAGCTGGCGCACCCATTCGATCTCCCGGTCATTTTCGGAGAGGTGGGACTGGATGGGAAGATGACGCTCCCGGGCGGTCTTGCCCAGCCAGGCCATCAGCTCATCGGTGCAGGAGGGGGTGAACCGGGGGGTGAGCATGGGGCGGACGTAGGAGAAGCGGCCGCATTCCGCAAGCCACCGCTCCGTCTCCCGGATGGATTCCTCCGTGGTCTCCTCCAGGACCCCGGGGGCGGCGTTGCGGTCCATGTTCACCTTGCCCACATAGCCGGTGACCCCCGCCCGCTCCAGCTCCTCCATGAGGATCAGCGTGGCATCGGTGTGGAGGGAGGAGAACATGGCCACCCGGGTAGTGCCGTGGGCAATGAGCTCCGCGGACAGCTTGCGGTAGACGTCCCGGGCGTAGTCCGGATCGGCAAACCGGGCCTCCGCCGGGAAGGTGTAGGTGTTGAGCCAGTCCAGCAGCGTCAGGTCCATGCCGGTGCCCAGCATGGGATACTGGGGGGCGTGGAGGTGCAGGTCTGCGAACGTCTGGAGGATCAGGCAGGAGCCGAAATCCTCCACCGGCGCACCGGTATAGCGTTCCGGCAGGGTGGGGAAGACCCCGGTGATGACGCCGTCCTCCGCCACCAGATAGCCGCCCTCCGTGATCTCCGGCGCCCCGGCCGCGGCGGCGGAGACGATGGTGCCCTTCAAAATCGTTGTGGTCATAGGGATTCCTCGCTTTCCAAAATTCTGGAAAAACAAAAGGAGCGCCCGCGCACAGCTGCGCGGACACTCATAGCCGGGCCTTGGGCGGCCCCGTAGAAACGTTCGCGCCGTCACAGCGAACTTATATGAGTTTCCCGTTGTTATCCTGTCTGTATCATACCACCCTCCGGGGGAAAAGGCAAGGCCGTCACCCCCGGGGCAGCCGCCGCGTATGCTGTCATACGGGCGGTGCTCCGCCCGAAATCACAAGAGGATGGGGAGACATATGCTGCAGGCATTGTGCCGGGCGGCGCTGGGGACGGGGTTTACATTTCTGATGACCACCCTGGGCGCCGCGCTGGTGTTTTTCTTTTCCGGGGCGCCGGAGCCCCGGTGTCAAAAGGGGATGCTGGGGTTTGCCGCGGGGGTGATGACGGCGGCCTCCGTGTGGAGCTTGCTGCTGCCGGCCATTGAGCGGGCGGAGGCCCTGGCGCTGCCGGCCTGGCTGCCGGCGGCGGGAGGAATGCTGCTGGGAGCGGTGTTCCTGGCGGCCCTGGATGAGGCCCTGACCCACCTGCGGGGGATGGAACAGCGGCGGGAGACGCTGCTGATGACCGCCATCACCCTCCACAACATTCCTGAGGGTATGGCGGTGGGCCTGGCCTTTGCCCTGGCCGCTGACGGAGCGGGCCTGGCGGGGGCCGCGGCCCTGGCTCTGGGCATCGGGATCCAGAACTTCCCGGAGGGGGCGGCGGTGTCGCTGCCTCTGGTGGGCCGGGGACGGGGCAGAGCCTTTGGCGCCGGGGTGCTCTCCGGGGCGGTAGAGCCGGTGTTCGGTGTGGCGGTGGTGGCCCTGGCAGCGGCGGCGCAGCCGCTGATGCCCTGGCTTTTGAGCGCAGCCGCCGGAGCCATGCTCTACGTCACCGTGGAGGAGCTGGTGCCCCAAGCCCACAGCCGGGCCGGTACCTGCGCCTTTGTGGGAGGCTTTCTCATCATGATGGTGCTGGACGTAGCCCTGGGATAGAGAGGAAAAAAGCAGCCCCGGCTTTTGCCGGGGCTGCTAAAATGGGGCAATCAGCCCATTTGGAAGCAGTAGCGCTGCACCATGGCCGCCACCTGGGCCCGGGTGGCACGTCCGGTGGGGTCCAGGGTCCCGTCGGCCCTGCCGTTGATGATGCCGCTTTCCACCGCCCAGGCCATGGCGTCGGCGGCGTAGTCCGCCACCAGATGGCCGTCGGGAAATGCGTGGGCGTACGAGGCGGAGGGACTTCCGGCGTAGCGGTAGAGGACCACCGCCAGCTGCTGGCGGGAAATGGCGCCGGAGGGGTTGGAGCCGTCGGTGAGGCCGTTTTCCACAGCCCATGCCATGCCCTGCTGGAGGGACGAGCCTCCGGCAAGATCCGCCGCCCCGTCCAGGCGGGCCAGCACGGTCATGAGCTGAGCCCGGGTGGTGGGCGCGTCGGGGGCAAAGGTGGTTTGGGAGGTGCCGTGGAACAGCTGGCGGCTGGTGACAAAGTCAATGGGGTCCTGGGCCCAGCACGCCGCCTGGTGGACGTCGGGGAAGGACAGGCTGTTGTCCATGACCTTTACCGTGGCGCTGCCCGCCAGGGTCAGGGTGATCCCTGCCTCCGTGGGGAGAGAGGTCTTGAGGATCTCTTCCGTGCCGTCGGCGTTGACCAGGACGGCCACGGTACCGGGGGTGACGGTTCCCACGGGGATCTCCACCCGGACGCTGCCGGCGCTGTGGGGCAGGGAGATCTCCACGGCGGGGGCGGCATCGCTGCTGGAGGCGGCGGGGACTTCCACCGGAAGGGTCACGGTCTCTCCGGCCTCCGCGGCGCTGGCGGCCACGGAGGAGGGGACGGACACAGTCATTTCGGTGATGGTGCCGCTGGCGTCGGTGACCGTGGTGCCGGTGACGCCGTCGGCAGTCTGATGGGTCTGGGTGACGGTGCCGTCGGGCTGGGTGACGGTGGTGGTCATGGAGCCGTCGGGGTTCTTTTCCGTGGTGGTGGAGCCGCCGGAGCCGTCCCCGGCACCGCCGGAGGAGCCGGAATCCCCGTCGGGCGTATCGGGGTCCTCCTCATCGGGGGAGCTGGTGTCCTCATCGGAGCCGCCGGGGGTGCCGGTGCCCTGGTCGGGGGAAGGATGTACCGTCCAGGTGCCGTCTCCGTTGTCCTGGACTTGGGCGGAGCCTGTGTAGGCGCTGGGGTCAAAGGAGAAGGTACCGCCGGTGATGGTCAGCTCCACACCCGTGGTCTCGGGCAGGAACCCCACCTGGCGGTAGGTGCCGCCGGAGATGACGCCGGTGGTGGGAGCGGATACTCCGGCATTGCCGGACTGGAAAAAGACGGAGACCTCCTCGCCGATGGTGCCCGCGTCCATGGCAAAGCGGCTGGGTGAACCGGCCAGGTTGTCCACATTGATGCCCCAGCTGTTGCCCCGGGTGGTGAGGCCGTGGATCTCCATGGCGGAGCCGTTGCACACCACCGCATACCAGCGGCAGTTTTCCACGGTCACGTTCTCCAGGACAGCGGTGGAGCCGTAGAGGTTCAGACCGTTTTTGGCCTGGCTGCCGCCGTCGATGGTGAGATCCCGGAGAATTACCCGGGCCCCCTCTTCCACATTTATCAGATTGGGGCCGCCGCCGCTGCCGGTGTCATAGGAGATGCCGGTGGCAGTCAGGGTGTGGCCGCCGCCGTCGATGGTGAGATCCTGCGTCAGGGTCAGTACCCCCTTGGTATTGCCCAGCCCGCTGCCGTCCAGCACCGCGTCCTCCAGCAGCGTGATGGTGTCGCCGCTGACGGCGGCAGCAAGCGCATCGGAGAGGGTCGGGTAGCAGACGGCGCCGATTTTGGCCCCGGCCGGATCTTCTTCCGGAATGGGCAGATCCTCGGAATCCCCGGGATCGTCCCCGTGGGCCGCCTGGCTGAAGACGGTGTCATCCGGGGCGGTTGCCAGAGCCGGTGCCGGCGCCGCCGTCAGCGTCAACGCCAGGGCCAGCAGGCCGGATATGATGGAATGTGGAATGGTTCGCATGTGTTTCCTCCTGAAACCGCACTGAGCTGTGTTCTAAAATCTATTTATTTTGCTCTATAAATGTAACATAAAGCCGGAGCATCTAACAAATGCATCTTTTGGAAAACTGGTTTTTTGTCTTTTCAAGGGGATGGGGCAGAAGGAGAAAACAAAAACAGGATCGCTGCCGTATGGCAGCGATCCTGTTTGACAGCCGGGTCACAGCTCCAGCCCGGTGAGGTAGCGGCGTACCATGTCCAGGGCGTGGTTGGCGGAGAGGTCCTGGATCCGGTCCCGGGTGCGGCGGCCGGACTCCGTCCGGCGGCAGAAGGTGCCGTCGGGGGTGGCCAGGCCGATGAACACCAGGCCCACGGGATTGCCCCGCTCATCGGGGTCGGGGCCCGCCACGCCGGTGACGGAGACGGCGATGTCCGCTCCGGTGATGCGCCGGGCACCCTCTGCCATGGCCCGGGCAGTGGGCTCCGACACGGCGCCGTATTGGTCCAGAAGGTCCTGAGGGACCCCCAGCACGGCGGCTTTCACCTCCGTCCAGTAGCTGACCACGCCGCCCCGGTAGACCCGGGAGGCCCCCGGCAGGGCGGTGATCCGCCGGGCGATGAGGCCTCCGGTGCAGCTCTCGGCGGTAGCCAGGGTAAGGCCCCGCTCCAGCAGCAGGGAAGAGCAGACCGCCTCCAGCCCCGTCACGTCCACGCCGTAGACGTAGGGGCCCAGGAGCGTTTTCACCTCATCCACCACCGGGGCAAGCATCTCCTCCGCCTGTTCGGCGCTCTGGGCTTTGGCGGTGGCCCGCAGGCGCACCTCGCAGGGCTTGGCGTAGGTGGCAAGAGACGGGTTTTCCATGTGGGACATCTGCTCGTGGAGCAGCTGGTCCACATAGGACTCTCCCAGGCCGAAGGTCATGATGTCGTGGGAGACGATGATTTCCCGGGAAAGGCTCCGGAGATAGGGCTCGGCGCAGCGGCGCAGCATGGTCACCATCTCGTGGGGCGGGCCGGGGAGCATCAGCACATGGACGCCGTCGGCTTCGAAGGCACAGCCGGGGGCGGTGCCCACGGGATTGTCGAACACCACGCACCCCTCCGGGAGCATAGCCTGCTGGCGGTTGTTGTCCGGCATGGGGGCGTGAAGGTTTTTTTCGTAGAAGTCCGCGATGTCCGAGAGAATTTCCGGGTGGAACACCAGCGCCTTGCCGCAGGCGGCGCAGACGGTCTCCTTGGTGAGGTCGTCGTAGGTGGGGCCCAGGCCGCCGGTGGTGATGAGGATGTCCGCCCGGTGCCGGGCGGTGTCCACCGCCTGGCGCAGCCGGGTGGGGTTGTCTCCCACTACTGTGTGCCAGAAGACGTTGATGCCCAGGGCACTGAGGCTTTGGGAGAGCACCTGGGCATTGGTGTTGGCGATGTTGCCCAGGAGCAGCTCAGTGCCTACGGCAATGATTTCAGCAGTGTGTGCCATGATAAAAGGCCTCCAGTCGCCGACACCAATCCGGCGGCCAGTGCCGCCGTAAATACGGAGCGTCAGCGCAGTATTTCCGCAAGGGCGGATTCACTCCGCCCGAGGATGTGAGAAAAACAGGGCTCCCGCAGGTTCAGAGAACCTGCGGGACGTTGGCGATGTTGCCCGGGAGCGGTGCCCACGGCAATGATTTGGGCAGTGTGTGCCGTGATAGAAAGACTTCCCTCAGATCCGGGGCTCGTCGGTGATCTTCACCCGGACCCAGGAACTTTGGGCAAAGGCTTCGTTTACCAGGGCGTCCACGTCCAGCGCCGCCTCCGCCGCCCGGACATCCTCCAGCTTGGGACGGGTGCAGGGGTGCCGGGGGGTGAACACGGTGCAGCAGTCCTCGTAGGGGAGAATGGAGGTATCAAAGGTGCCGATCTGCCGGGCAATGCGGATGATCTCCACCTTGTCCATGCCGATGAGGGGCCGCAGCACCGGCATCTCGCACACGTCGTCGGTGGTGCCCAGGGCCAGCATGGTCTGGCTGGCCACCTGGCCCAAAGACTCGCCGGTGACCAGGGCCTTGGCGCCGATCTTCCGGGCTACCGCCTGGGCAAGGCGCATCATGAACCGCCGCATGATGAGGGTAAAGTACTCCTCCGGGCAGTTCTTGCGGATCTCCTCCTGGATCTTGGTGAAGGGCACGATATGCACCACCAGCCGTCCGCAGTAGCCCGTCAGCAGATGGGCCAGCTCCAGCACCTTGTCCTGGGCCTGCTGGGAGGTGTAAGGCGGGGAGACGAAGTGGACCATCTCCAGCTCCACGCCCCGCCGGGCCATCATCCAGGAGGACACGGGGGAGTCAATGCCGCCGGAGAGGAGGCTCACCGCCCGGCCGCCCATGCCCACCGGCAGTCCGCCGGCGCCGGGGACGGCAGGGGCGTGGACATAGGCCGCCTTTTCCCGGATCTCCACGTACACCGTGAGGTCGGGATTGTGGACGTCCACCGCCACGCTGGGGAAACGCTCCGCCAGCTCACCGCCCACCTCCTGGGAGATCTGGATGGAATTGAGGTAATAGCTCTTGTCCGCCCGCTTGCTCTCCACCTTAAAGCTTTTGGCTTTGGCAAACTCCGATGCCAGGTACTTTTCCGCCGTGTCGGTGATGGCCTCCACGGTTTTCTCGCAAGGTACCGCCCGGGCGATGGAGACCACGCCGAAGACCTGGCGGCAGGCCTCCCAGGCAGCCTCCATGTCGCACTCCCCCTGGGGCTCCACATAGATGGTGCTCTGGCGCAGATACACCTGGAAGCTGCCGCAGCCCCGCAGGCGGCGGCGGACGTTGGAGAGGAGTTTATCCTCAAAGGAGCGGCGGTTGAGGCCCTTGAGGACCACCTCGCCCAGCTTCAAAAGGAAAATTTCTTGTTGGTTCATAAAACGGCTCCTCCGAACACATGAAATCAGATTTTCGATAGCTGCATTATACCGCATTCGGCCTGCGAGAAAAAGCCCTGATTTTTTTCCGGCGGCCCCGGCTGGAAAAAATCTCAAAAAAATTTTTGATCTGGTGCAATAAAACCGCCGGCCCATCCATTATTGGTGTAGAAAGGGCGGGAGGTACCCCCGCCGGAGACCATCGCAGAAAACATCTGTCCAATCAAAAAATAAACATATAAGAAGGAGAAACGAGTATGAAGAAGACTGGTTACTGGAAGGGATTCGCCTCCGCCCTGGTGCTGACGGCTTTGGTAGCGGCACTGGGCATCACCGCCACCGCCACCTATCAGCGCACCATCCAGGTGGAGGACGGCATCGGCATCACCCTCAACGGCGCGAAATTCACCCCCCGGGATGTCAGCGGCAAGGAAGTGCCGGTGTTCCTCTACAACGGCACCACCTACGCCCCCGTCCGGGCGGTGTGTGAGGCCGCAGGCATGGAGGTGTCCTACAATTCCGCCACCGACACCGTGGTTTTGACCACCATGGAACAGGCTGCATCCCAGAAGGCGGACTCCGGCAGCTACATCGGCGAGAGCCGGGCCAAAGAAATCGCCCTGAACGACGCTGGCGTGAAGGAGTCCAACGCCGTATTCCTGAAGGTTCGTCTGGACTGGGACGACGGCCGGGCCGAGTACGAGGTGGAGTTCTACAGCGGCAACGTGGAGTACGATTATGACATCGACGCCATCACCGGCGCCATCCGCAGCTCCGACCGGGATCTGGAGGACTTCACAGTTCCCTCTGCGGTTTCTTCCGGCACCTCCGGTACGCTGATCACCGCCGACAAGGCCAAGTCCATCGCCCTGGGCCGTGCTCCCAGCGGAACCACCGTGGTCAAGTGCCAGCTGGACCGGGACGACGGCCGCACCGTGTACGAGGTTGAGATGCGCAACGGCCGTATGGAGTACGACTGCGACATCGACGCCGCTACCGGCACCATCCTCACCTGGGAGAGCGACTACGACTGATCCAAACCTGCACTGTAAAATAAAGAGAGGCGGCCAACCGGCCGCCTCTCTTTTTTTAGACAGCTCCTTTGCCCCTCCGGCGGGGCGTGCTTTTTTGCGGATTTTCCCCTGTAATCCCCGCTTGTTCATCGATCATCGCGGTGAAGATCGCGGGCCGCTTCCGCCGGGGAGGTTACCGTAAAAAATGACATAGGATATTGATTTTTGTTACTTTTTGGCGTATTTTACAGATATGGAAAATCTCCAAACCCTTGTGCCACAACGGATTGAGTGTAATTTTACAGAAAATGTATTTTGGCACATAATTGTAACATAATGTAACCGAAAGCACGTTGAAAAAATCCTGCTGGCCGTGGGAAAGCCAGGAGGGATTCCCAGTATTTAGTAGTCTGTTATTTGATACATAGTTGTAACAAAGAGGGGAAAATGCATGGCGGAATACATCGTGAACCGCCCAGATGAAGAGGTCATGAGGCGCATCTTACAGCAGAATCCGGACAACGCGGTGGGGGCGATTTTGCGTCTTGCGTGGCAGGCGGGCCTGCTGCGGGAGGAGATCCAGACCCTCACCTGGGCGCAGATTGACTTTCAGGACCGGCGCATTGTGCTGCCGGATCGGGAGGTGCCGTTGGAGGAGGAGCTGGCCGATTGGCTGGAGACGCTGCGCCGGGAGCGCAACCGCGCCTCCGAGGCGGTGGTGCTCTCGGACCGGGACCGCAAGCCGCTGACGCCCCAGTCTATTTCCCGGCTGGTGCGGGGCGCGCTGGACAAGGAGGGGCAGACGAAGGTGCGGCTCATCGACCTGCGCCACGATTACGTACTCCGGCAGCTTGCCCGGCACGACTGGCAGTATGTATCCCGGATCACGGGGATGGAGGCGGCGGCCCTCAATGCGCATTTTGGGACTTATATGAAAGAAAAGCACGTCTCCACCCGGGCCAAGCGGGAAGAGACGGTACACATTGATGAATTTGCCCTGTGGAAGCTGCTGCAGGCGGAGAAGATGTCACCGGCGGGCGTGGCTTTGTGGCTGACGTGGCAGATGGGCCTGCGGCTGGACGAGATTGTGGCCCTCACCTGGGACCAGGTGGATCTGCAGCGGCAGGAGCTTCACCTGCCGGAGCGGACGGTGGCCATGACCAGCGGTGTGCTGGGGGTACTGCGTCAGCTGCGGGAGAAGACGCCTGCATCCCAGAAGGCGGTGGTGGCGGCGCCCCGCACCGGCCACGCTCTGGATCGCACCCGGCTTTCCAAACTCACCCGGGCGGCACTGGTTCGCGGCGGGATGGACGATGTGACGCTGCGGGACCTGCGGGTGGACTGTGAGATCCGGGTCGGCGGGGAGAACCAGGTGGTATCCTGGGTCCGCCGCCACCAGTACATCACCCGCAACCAGGCCATGGAGCTGCTGGGCGTTTCCCGCACCACGGCCTACAACCGGCTCAAGCAGATGGTTCAGCGGGGCAAGCTCACCCAGATCGGCACCCGGTACTATCTCTTCGGCCAGGTGGTGCCGCCGGAGCGGCAGCCCCAGGTGATTTTGGAGTATCTCACCCGGGAGGGATTTGCCTACCGGCAGGACATTGCGCAGCTGCTGCATGTGGATCCCCGGCAGTGCCGGCCCATTCTGCGCCGCATGGTGGAAAACGGACAGATTGTGCAGGAAAAGCAGCGATATACATTAAAACAAGCGTGAAGCCCTCTTTTTCATATGGAAAAAGCGGCGGGGCCACGGCTGCGGATGTGCGGCTGCGGCCCCGTCTTTTGTTCCGGGAGGCCTCTGATTTGTTACCTTCGGATGGCAAAAAAATCCACAAAAAGCGCGCCGCGTCTCATTTGCATTACGTCTGGGCCAAAACGCTGGACAGCGGAAAAATTTTCAGGTACATTGACTGTGCGGACGGGAGCACGGCTACCCGACGGCCAATTCCAGGTTTGGTGTAGGCCAACATGGTTTGGTTCGGCTAGCCCCGACACGAGACCGGGAACGGCAAGCGGGGCGCGGTGCAAACGGACCGTAAATCTTAAAAGGAGGAAGATCCTACCATGAAGAAGTTCCTTTCTCTGGTTCTGGCTCTGGTGATGACCATGTCTCTGGTCACCGTCAGCGCTGGCGCCAAGGACTTCACGGATGACAAGTCCATCACTTATGATGAAGCTGTCGCCGTGATGTCCGAGGTGAAGGTCATCGATGGTTACACCGATGGTTCTTTCCAGCCCACCACCAACCTCACCCGTGGTGCCGCTGCCAAGATCATCTGCAACCTGATCCTTGGCCCCACCACCGCCGCTGCTCTGGGTGCTGATACCGCTCCCTACAGCGACGTCCCCGTCAACCACACCTTTGCCGGCTATATCGCTTACTGCCAGAAGACTGGCATCATCAGCGGTTATGCTGACGGCACCTTCAAGCCCGCCGCTCCTCTGACCGGCTATGCGTTCATGAAGATGCTGCTGGGCGCTCTGGGCTACAACAGCGATGTTGAGGGTTACACCGGTGCCAACTGGTCCATCAACGTTGCCAAGCAGGCCATCGCCATCGGCCTGGCCAAGGGCAATGACGACTTCACCGGTCAGGCTTACGTCAACCGTGAAGAGGCTTGCCTGTACTCCCTGAACACCCTGAAGGCCACCATGGTCGAGTATCCCCAGACCACCACGGTCAACGTCAACGGCGCCGACGTGGTTCTGGCCAGCGCTCGTACCGAGGTTGCTTGGGGCACCGCTCTGAAGAGCAACGATGGCAACATCAAGAAGGACGGCTACGTCCAGTTCGCTGAGAAGTACTTCCCCAATCTGGAGCTGGAAGTTGGCGAGGGCATCTATGGCCGTCCCGCTAACACCTGGAAGAACAAGAAGGCCGAGATCGGCACCTTCACTTCCATCGATCCCACCTATGTCTACACCGAGTCCATGGAAGAGGGCGACGTGTACAAGGATCTTGGCGGCGTGATCACCGACAAGGACGAGTATGACTGGTCCTTCTACATCAACGGTGTGGAGCAGAAGACCGGTACCATCCCCGCCAAGAACAACGATGACGAGTGGGTCTACACCGGCGAGGGCACTGTCACCGAGGTCTATGTCAACGACCTGGAAGAGACCGTTGACGTGGTCGAGTTCAACTACTATCTGGGCCAGGTTTCCAAGGTCAAGAGCGATGACGACGGCGAGTACATCACCGTTTCCGTTCTGTCCAAGGGCGCCAAGGATCTGGACAACAAGACCTTCTATGTCGAGGGCTATGCTGAGGACGACTATGTGGTCTTCACCATGGATTGGGACGACGACGAGGACGAGTATGTCATCGGCGAGGTCTTTGAGCCCGAGACCGTCACCGGCACCGTCACCCGCGTGGATAAGGATACCGATAAGGCCAACAACTCCACCAAGGTGACCGGTGAGACCTATCTGAAGATGGACAGCGACAAGTATGTCTATTCTGAGGATGCTAAGGATCCCGCTCAGCAGAGCCACATGGTCTATGACCTGAGCGAGAACACCAACGTGGTTGCTCACCCCACTCTGGATGAGGACTACATCGTGTACCTGGATCCCAACGGCTACGTTCTGGGCTTCGCTCCCTCTGAGGAGACTGTGGACCAGTACCTGTTCGTCACCGACTCCGACGAGGAGCTGCGCGACTGGATCGCCAAGGTCTATCTGCCCGACGCCACCAACCCCAAGGTTGATCTGGACGACGAGCTGGAAGGCAAGCTGCCCAACAGCATGACTGTTCCCAGCCTGGGCAAGCCCATCAAATTCTCCAGCACCGGCGACTCCATCGAGTGGATTGACAATGACGGCAATACCAACAACGACTGGAAGCAGCGCACCAACGTGGACGGCCTGATCTGGAAGTACTCTGTTTCTAGCAAGGGCGTCTATTCTCTCACCTATGTTCCCGTTGCTGCCAGCGTGACCGACGAGAACAGCGATGTGAGACAGTACTATATGGACACCACCGATCCCGCTGATCCCACCAAGACTGTTGAGATCCACAACGGCAAGGCTTATGTCCAGGCTGGTGCTAACGCTTTCATCGTGGACAACAAGACCATCTTCGTGGACACCATGAACGGTGTTGCTTACACTGGCTACAAGGAAGTTCCCAACGTTGACAACGCTGAGATCGCCTATGTCATGGACGGCAAGATCGCTTCCGTGGTCTTCATCCTCGATGGCGACATCTATGATTCCGCCAGCACCTACTTCATGCTGAAGGATACCAAGCGTGAGTCCTTCCGCTATGATGGCGATGACTTCTGGACCTATGCGAACGCCTATGTCAACGGCGAAAAGACTCCTCTGAACATCAAGTACAACGCTGACAAGTCTGGCAGCAACGTCCTCAAGGCTGATACCCTCTACAAGGTCACCAAGACCGTGGACGAGGAGTACATCACTGAGGTTACCTCTGCTGGTATGCCCGCTACGAAGCCCGTTGTCGCTGTTGGTATCGATGCCTTCTGGGCTGGCGCTGCTCAGACTTCCTCCAACAAGTACGACGTCAACGATGAGACCGTCTTCGTCGTGGTGGATTACGCCCTGCAGAAGGACGGCACCTACGAGCTGGATGCCATCTATGACGGCCGTCTGGACGACATGGACGACGATGATTACAACATCCAGGTCCAGGTCCTGAAGCAGGACGAGGAGACCGCTGAGCTGGTCTACATCTATCGTCACGAGAAGGCTGCTCCCGCTGAGCCCAAGGTCTCCAACGTGACCTTCAACGGCGAGGAAGTCAGCGCCTACACCTCTGCTTCTCAGGCTTACAAGAACGCCATCGAGTATGTTCCCGGCTCCACCTTCGCTGTGGACTTCGATGCCGAGGGTAGTGCTACTGCTTACTGGCAGAACTTCACCTCCGCTTCTGACTCCTTCACCAGCACCAGCACCTATGTCATTGGTAATAAGACTGCTTCTGTCAGCGCCGGCGACGTGCAGGTCTTCAAGCTGGTTGACACTGCCAACGGCGAGACCGATGTCAAGTACATCGCTGTCAAGGGCAGCTCCGACATGGTCAACCTGACTTTCAACATCACCAATGCTCTGGTCAAGATCAACGGTGTGTCCTACTATGATGACGATGTCCTGACCGTGAAGGCCAACGAGAATGTGGAAATGGTTGTCACCTTCGCTGATGGCACCACTACCAAGACCGTCACCGTGGGCGACACTGCCGTGTCCGGCTTCAACGGCACCTATATCTTCAAGACTGCCACCAGCGTGACCGTGACCGTTTCTGCCACCTGATCCTTATCAAAAATCAGATTCTGATTTGAGATAAGCAAGACCCCCGCTCGTATGAGCGGGGGTCTTGTTTTGTCCCCCTTACTTCCGCAGCCCGTAAACATACAGGCTGCTGCCGCTCTCCATGGCATTTGCGGAGGCATCGTTACCGGTTACTGCCAGCACCTCCACAGTTACCGTTCCGCTTGTGGCCGCCCCGGTCAGCAGCCCCTGACTGGGGCCATATCCGCTTCCTGCCAGGTAATCGGTGCCTCCCCAGAAGAAAACGCCTCCTCCTGCCAGAGGCTGGGCAAAAATGCCGCCGAAAGATCGCTCCAGGGGATCCCACCCACCGTTAAGTAAAATGTATTCTGTGGAGCCGCCTGTCCATTTGATGGAAACCTTTGTACCGCCTTTCACGTCGAGTAGCATCAGCAGACAGCAGTACTGCTCCACATTTTCCACGGTGACGCTTACGCCTTTGGCGTTTCCACTCAGCACGCTTTCCCCGATCTTCACCCATTTCAAGGTGGCATCCACCTCCGCTTGCCCGATCTTTTGGGCCACTGTGTCTGCCAGTTCTGTCAGCGCCTCCTCCGTTTTCCGGTTGTCCGCGTTGAAATCTTCCCGCATGATGCGGTCGCTGCCCTCCCATTGGTTCAGCTGATAGTGTTCCGTTGTATTCAAAGTCATTCCTCCCATATCACCCCATTTGACCGCTCCGAGTATAGAATTCCCCCCATAGGGGCCCCGCCTGCCGGAAGTTGCACGGTTTTGTGCAACCCCGGCAAATTTTTTTCTCCCGTTGCCAGGATGTCCCCCATGGGCTATAATGGCAGTATCAGACAATCCCCTGTGAATACTTGAGTTTGGAGGGATCCCATGAAGATCGTTGCCATCAACGGAAGTCCCCGGAAGAATGGGAATATCACCCAGCTGCTGGAGGTGGTGCGCCGGGAGGTGGTCTCCGCCGGCGTGGAGTTTGAGGTGCTCCAGCCCGGCCCCAAAGTCCACCCCTGCATGGCCTGCTACCACTGCCTGAATACCGGCAGCCTCCGCTGCGTCCAGACGGACGATGCCGTCAACGATGTCATCGCCGCCTGCTGCGCCGCCGACGGCATCCTCCTGGCCTCTCCCGTCTACCACGGCGGCATTGCCGGCGGTATGAAGTGCGTCTTGGACCGGATGATGCTTGCCGCTGGCTGCGGCGTCAACCAGTTTGCCCACAAGGTGGGCGGCGCCCTGTGTACCCTCCGCCGCTCCGGTGGTATGGAGACCTATCAGCAGCTCCTGGGCACCATGAACGCCATGGAAATGGTCCTGGTGACCTCCGACTACTGGGGCGCCGTCCACGGCGCCGACCCCGGCGAGGCCCTGGCCGATACCGAGGGCGTGGAGGTGGCCGCCCGTCTGGGCCGTGACATGGCCTGGATGGTGAAGGTCCTTGCCGCTACCCGGGAGACCCTGCCCCCGCCGGAGAGCTTCCCCCGCACCATGACCAACTTCATCCGCTGAATGCGCAAAAAAGCGCCCGGCTTTTGGCCGGGCGCTTTGCTTATCCCCTTAAAATGTCGGTGTTTCGGAACTGCACCGCCTCGGCGATGTGGGTAGCGCTGATCTCCGTCTCACCCTCCAGATCCGCGATGGTTCGGGCCACCCGCAGTACCCGGTCGTGGCTCCGGGCCGTGAGGCCCATCCGCTGGAAGGCGCCTTTCATCAGGGCGTCCCCGGCACCATCCAGACGGCAGAAGGCGGCGATCTGGGCGGGGGTCATCTGGGCGTTGCAGGCGGTGTCCGTTCCCGCATAGCGCCTGCGCTGGATGGCCCGGGCGGCTTCCACCCGCTCCCGCACGGCTGCCGAGGATTCCGGCGTCTCCCGCCGCCGCATGGCCTCATACTCCACCGGGGCAACGCTCACGTGGAGGTCGATGCGGTCCAGCAGCGGCCCGGATATCTTCTCCACGTACTTGGCCACCTCCCGGTCCGAGCAGGTGCACCGCCTGGAAGGGTGTCCCCGCCAGCCGCACCGGCAGGGGTTCATGGCGCAGACCAGCTGGAACCGGGCGGGCAGGTGCAGCGTTCCGCCGGCCCGGGCCACCGTTACCGTCCCATCCTCCAGGGGCTGGCGCAGGGCCTCCAGCACATCCCGGTGGAATTCCGGCAGCTCGTCCAGGAAGAGCACGCCGTTGTGGGCCAGACTGATCTCCCCGGGCCGCATGGCCGGGCCGCCTCCTGCCAGCGCCGCGGCGGATGCCGTGTGATGGGGCGCGCGGAAGGGCCGCCGGGTCAGCAGGGGGTGTCCCGGATCCGTCATCCCCGCCACCGACCAAATACCGGAGGTCTCCAGGGCCTCCGCCCGGGTCATCTCCGGGAGGATGGAGGGCAGCCGCTTGGCCAGCATGGATTTGCCGGAGCCCGGCGAGCCGATCATCAGCAGGTTATGGCCTCCTGCCGCGGCGATCTCCAGTGCCCGCTTCACGTTTTCCTGTCCCATCACGTCCCGCAGGTCCGGCAGGTCTTCCGTTTCCGCCTCCGGCTCCCAGGCCGGAGCGGGGGAGAGGGGCGCTTCCCCCCGCAGGTGGGCGGCAAGGGCCGCTACCGTCTCCACGCCGTAGACCGTGAGCCCGCCTGCCAAGGTGGCCTCCGCGGCGTTCTCCGCCGGAACGAACAGCTGCCGGATTCCCGCCTCCCGGGCCGCCAGTGCCATGGGCAGCACGCCGGGGATCCCACGCAGCGACCCCGTCAGGGACAGCTCTCCGATAAAGGCTGCGTCCGCCGGGGGAGGGGGCAGCTCCCCGGACGCCGCCAGGATCCCAATGAAAATAGGAAGGTCATACACCGTGCCCGCTTTTTTCTGCCCCGCCGGGGCGAGATTGACCGTAATGCGGCTGACGGGGAACTTGGCGCCGCAGTTTTTCACAGCTGCCCGAACCCGCTCCCGGGCTTCCCGCACGGCGGTGTCCGGCAGTCCCACCACATCGAAAGCGGGCAGGCCGCCGGAGAGAAAACACTCCGCCCGGACCTCATAGCCCGCCACGCCTCCCAGGCCCAGAGAACGCACCGATACCACCATGACCCTCACCTCGTCTGCGCCGGCACCTGCGGCGCGTAATTCTGCCAAAATTTTACCACAGATAGGGAAAATAGGGAACCCATTCACCGAAAAACTCACCAAAAAACCGGGGGCCTTTTGTCCTATCCGCAGAAAACATAAAAATTGTGCAAAAAATAACAAAGTGCCCGTTTACATGGGAAAAGACAAGTGATATAATACTACCGCATGAAAATCGGGGGAGCGTCCGAGATTCGTGTTTTGGCAAGATGCTGCCCTCTCGGCAGCAAAAATAGGAGGTAAGTTTATGGCAAGAAAGTTCAAGTCCATGGACGGTAACAACGCGGCTGCATATGTCAGCTATGCGTTTACCGAAGTGGCGGGCATCTATCCGATTACCCCGTCCTCTCCCATGGCAGACTTGGTGGACCAGTGGGCTGCCGCTGGTCAGAAGAACATCTTTGGCACCACCGTCAAGGTGGTGGAGATGCAGTCCGAGGCCGGCGCGTCCGGTACTGTGCACGGCTCTCTGGCCGCCGGTGCACTGACCACCACCTACACGGCCTCTCAGGGCCTGCTGCTGATGATCCCCAACATGTACAAGATCGCCGGCGAGCTGCTGCCCTGCGTGTTCCACGTCTCCGCTCGTACCGTTTCTTCTCACGCTCTGAACATCTTTGGTGATCACTCCGACGTCATGGCCTGCCGTCAGACCGGCTTTGCCATGCTGTGCGAGAACGATCCCCAGGAGGTTATGGATCTGGCTCCTGTGGCCCATCTGGCCGCCATCGAGGGCCGCGTTCCCTTCATCAACTTCTTCGACGGCTTCCGCACTTCTCACGAGATCCAGAAGGTTGCCGTGTGGGATTACGACGATCTGAAGGAAATGTGCGACATGGACGCCGTTGCCGCGTTCCGCAAGCACGCCCTGAATCCTGAGCGCCCCAACATGCGCGGCTCTCACGAGAACGGCGATATTTTCTTCCAGCATCGTGAGGCCTGCAACTCCTACTACAACGCCCTGCCCGACGTTGTGGAGAAGTACATGCACAAGGTCAACGAGAAGCTGGGCACCAACTATGAGCTGTTCAACTACTATGGTGCTCCCGACGCTGAGCGCGTCATCATCGCCATGGGCTCCATCTGCGACGTGGCTGAGGAAGTCATCGACTACATGACCGCCCAGGGTGAGAAGGTCGGTATGGTGAAGGTCCGTCTGTATCGTCCCTTCCGGGCCGACAAGCTGCTTGCCGCCATCCCCGCCACCTGCAAGAAGATCGCCGTGCTGGACCGCACCAAGGAGCCCGGCTCCCAGGGCGAGCCTCTGTACATGGATGTTGTCACCGCTCTGGCCAACGCCGGCAAGACCGACGTCAAGGTCATCGGCGGCCGTTATGGTCTGGGCAGCAAGGATACTCCGCCCGCTTCCGTGTTCGCTGTCTATGACGAGCTGAACAAGGACGAGATGAAGCGCGAGTTCACCATCGGCATCGTGGACGATGTCACCCACCTCTCCCTGGAGGAGAAGCCCGCTCCCGGCGTGGCTCCCGAGGGCACCATCGAGTGCAAGTTCTGGGGCCTGGGCGGCGACGGCACTGTCGGCGCCAACAAGAACTCCATCAAGATCATCGGCGACCATACCGACAAGTATGTTCAGGCATACTTCCAGTATGACTCCAAGAAGACCGGCGGCGTCACCGTCAGCCACCTGCGCTTCGGCGACAAGCCCATCAAGTCCTCCTATTACATCAACAAGGCCGACTTTGTGGCCTGCCATGTGCCTTCCTACATCACCAAGGGCTTCCCCATCGTCCGTGATGTGAAGCCCGGCGGCACCTTCCTCATCAACTGCCAGTGGAGCGATGAGGAGCTGAGCCACCATCTGGACGCTGCTTCCAAGCGCTACATCGCCAAGAACAACATCCAGGTCTACACCATCGACGCCATCGACCTGGCTGCCAAGATCGGCATGGGCAAGCGCACCAACACCATTCTGCAGTCTGCCTTCTTCTCTCTGGCCAAGGTGATGCCCGAGGCTGAGGCTGTCCAGTACATGAAGGACGCTGCCACCCACTCCTACCTGAAGAAGGGCCAGGACATCGTGGACATGAACCACAAGGCCATCGATGCCGGTGCCACTGCGTACAAGAAGTTCGACGTGCCCGCCGACTGGGCCGATGCACAGGATGTGGCTGATACCACCGTCCTCACCGGCAAGCCCGAGCTGGTGGAGCAGGTCAAGACTATCCTGAACCCCGTCGGCAAGATGGACGGCGACTCTCTGCCCGTCTCCGCTTTTGTCAAGCACGTGGACGGCCAGTTCGAGCTGGGCGCTGCCGCTTACGAGAAGCGCGGCGTTGCCGTCAACGTCCCCACCTGGGATTCCACCAAGTGCATCCAGTGCAACAACTGCGCCTATGTCTGCCCCCACGCCACCATCCGTCCCTACGCTCTGACTGAGGAGGAGGCCGCCAAGGCTCCCGCCGCTGCCAAGATCGTGGACATCAAGGCCGGCAAGGGCAAGGGCGTTTACAAGTACACCATGGCTGTGTCTCCTCTGGACTGCATGGGCTGCGCCGTGTGCGTGGGCCAGTGCCCCGTGGGCGCTCTGACCATGGTGCCTCAGGAGCAGGAGGCTGCTCAGCAGGAGGTCTTCAACTACTGCGTCGCCGAGGTCTCCGAGAAGAAGGATATGCAGGACAACACCGTCAAGGGCAGCCAGTTCAAGCAGCCCATGCTGGAGTTCTCCGGCTCCTGCGCCGGCTGCGCCGAGACCAGCTATGC
>NZ_DAWBAJ010000036.1:0-21015 GCF_052306735.1 Dysosmobacter sp.
TAGATCTCGGTGATCTTGGCGTCGCGCATCATGCGCTCCATGGGATAGTCCTTGGTGTAGCCGTAGCCGCCGAACATCTGCAGGGCCTTGGTGGTGGTCTTCATGGCATGCTCGGAGCAGAACAGCTTGGCCATAGCGGCGGCCTTGGTATAGCGCACGCCCTCGCCCTTCATGACAGCAGCCTGATAGGTCAGGAGACGCCCGGCCTCGCAGCCCAGCTCCATGTCCGCGAAGGTGAACTGGGTGTTCTGGAACTTGCTGATGGGCTTGCCGAACTGGACACGGCCCTTGGTGTAGGCCTTGGCTTCCTCCAGAGCGCCCTCGGCGATACCCAGGGACTGAGCGGCAATGCCGATACGGCCGCCGTCCAGGGTCTGCATGGCGATGTTGAAGCCCTTGCCTTCCTTGCCCAGCAGGTTCTCCTTGGGAACGATGCAGTCGGTGAAGACGATCTCAGCGGTGGGAGAACCGTGCAGGCCCATCTTCTCCTCGTGCTTGCCCACGGAGAAGCCGGGGAAGCTGCTCTCCACGATGAAGGCGGAGATGCCCTTGGTGCCCTTGGTCTTGTCGGTCATGGCGAAGACCACAAACACGTCGGCCACGTAGCCGTTGGTGATGAAGATCTTGGAACCGTTCATCACATAGTGGTCACCCTCCAGGCGAGCCTCGGTCTGGCCCTTGGAGGCGTCGGAACCGGCGTTGGGCTCGGTCAGGGCGAAGGCGCCCACCTTGTGGCCGGTGGTGAGCATGGGCAGGTACTTGGCCTTCTGCTCGGGGGTGCCGTGGGTCAGGATGGGATCGCAGCACAGGCCGTTGTGGGTGGCCACGATGTCGCCGGTGGAGGCGCACTGCTTGGAGAGCTCCTCAATGCAGATGGCGCTGGCCAGAGGATCGGCGCCTGCGCCGCCGTACTCCTTGGGCACGCACATGCCCATCACACCCAGGTCGAACAGCTTCTCGATGTTCTCCCGGGGATACTGGCTGGTCTTGTCGGTCTCGGCAGCGATGGGCTTCACTTCGTTCTCGGTGAATTCCGCCATCATCTTCCGGATCAGCTGGTGCTCACGGCTCAGATTGAAATCCATGATGTTGTCTCCTTATTTAAAATTTTGAAATCACTGATATCTGCTCCGGCGGCAGGCCGGAGCGCCGAACCGGGGGAGAGGGGCCCCTCCCCCGGAGACGGTTTTAGTCCTTGATGCCTGCGATCTCCTTGGCAAGCTGCTTCTTGCCCTGGATGTTGCCCTGGCGGGCGATCATGATGCGCTGGGCCTGGGGAGAACCGGCGCCGTGCATGGACTCGGTGCGGTAGCCCACAGCGGCCGCGCCCAGGCACAGGTTCTCGATGAAGCGCATGATGCGCTGGCGGTTCTCGGTGGAAACGCCTTCCCGGGCCACGAAGAACTTGTTGCAGATCTCGCCGATGGTCTCGCCGTTGCGGCCCACCACCGTGTCGGAGTGGAAGTCCTTCTGAGAGGGCATGGTCACCACCAGGCCGCCGGCGATATCCTCCGCCAGGCGGACGATCTCATAGGGGAAGCGGGTGACGTTCTGCTTGCAGACATTGGCCAGCAGCAGGTCGATCTGATAGTTGCCGGCCTTGGTCTTGAAGCCCTGGGAGGAGCAGGCGATGCCGCAGCAGTACAACGTCTCGTTGAGGTGGGTCATTTCGATGAGCTTATCCTTCACCGCGCTGGCCTTCTCCACGCCGTTGTACTCGGCAGCCAGGGCCGCAGCACCGATGAGGGTGTCGCCCACGCCCACCTTGCAGCCGCCGTAGCTCTGACGGTGATAGCCGGCGAAGCGCTCCACCAGCATGCCGGCGAACTCATACTCGCCGTTGAGGAAGATGTACTCGTTGGGGATGAACACGTGGTCCAGCACCACCAGGGCCTCCTGGCCGCCGAACTTGGCGTTGCCCACATCGATGGAGGCATCCTCCTCCAGCTTGCGGGTGTCGCAGGACTGACGGCCATAGATCATGTACATGCCCTCGGCGTCAGTGGGGCAGGCGAAGCTCACAGCCCAGTCCTTGTCCGCCTCACCCATGGAGATGGTGGGCATGAAGATGTGCCAGTGGGAGTTGATGGAGCCGGTCTGGTGGCACTTGGCACCGCAGACCACGATGCCGTCGGGACGGCGCTCCACAACGTGGACGTACATGTCGGGATCGGCCTGGTCATGGGGAGCCTTGGAGCGGTCGCCCTTGGGGTCGGTCATGGCGCCGTCCACGGTGAGGTCGTTGTCCTGCACCATGGTCAGGAACTTCTTGAAGTTCTCGTGATAGTGGGTGCCGTACTTCTCGTCCACCTCAAAGGTGGTGGAGAACACCGCGTTGAAAGAGTCCATGCCCACGCAGCGCTGGAAGCAGCTGGCGGTCTTCTGGCCCAGCAGGCGCTGCATCTTCACCTTGTTGATGAGGTCCTCGGTGGACTGGTGCAGGTGGGTGAAGCGGTTGATGGTGTGGCCGGTGAGGCTGGACTTGACGGTCATGAGATCCGCGTACTGGGGATCCTGGGCCAGGGCGTAGGTCATGGCGACGCAGTTGATGGACGGACGGATCATGGGGTGATCCACCCAGTTGTCGATCTTCTCGCCGAACATGTACACCCGGGTCTTCAGCTTGCGCAGGCTTTCGATGTACTCTTGCGGGGTCATCAGTGCCATTTCGTTATCCTCCTTGATTGTGGTTGTTTCTCCTCATTGCGCGAGGGACAGGTCAGTCGTTGGCCAGGCCCATGAGCTCGTCCCGGAAGATGCGCTCATCCATGAGCTTGAGATCCTCCGCGATCTTGGGCATAAACTCCATCTGATCCAGCACCTGGGTCTGCAGGTCGATGCCCGGGGCAATCTCGATGAGGGTGACGCCGTCGGGCCGCAGGTCGAACACGGCGCGCTCGGTGATGTACAGAACGGGCTGCTTCACCTGCACGGCATACTTGCCGGAGAAGGTGATGTGCTCCACCTGGTTGACGAACTTCTTCTTGGCGCCCTCCTGGGTGATGACCAGCTTGCCGTCCCGGCACTCGGTCTTCAGGCCCTTGGCAGTGAAGGTGCCGCAGTAGACCACCTTCTTGGCGTTCTGGGTGATGTCGATGAAGCCGCCGGCACCGGCCAGACGGGTGCCGAACTTGGAGACGTTCAGATCGCCGTTGGGCGCGGTCTCCGCCAGGCCCAGGAACGCAACATCCAGGCCGCCGCCCTGATAGAAGTCGAACTGGACATTGTGGGGCAGGATGGCCATGGAGTTGGCCGCGGCGCCGAACTGGGTGCCGCCCATGGGCACGCCGGCGATGGAGCCAGCCTCCACGGTCAGGGTCATCTTGTCGGAAATGCCCTCCTCGGCGCAGACGTTGGCGATCTTTTCGGGAGCGCCGGTGCCCAGGTTCACGATGGCGTCCTGGGGCAGCTCCATGGCAGCCCGGCGGGCGATGATCTTCTTGGCGTCCAGGGGAATGGCAGGGATCGCGTCCACGGGGATGCGGAACTCGCCGGTGAGGCTGCCGTCATAGGGCATGCCCAGGCACTGTTCGTTGTCCTCCATCGATCCTACCACAATGGAGTCCACATAGATACCGGGAATCGCTACCAGCTTGGGATCCAGAGAGCCGCCCTGAACGATCTTCTCCACCTGGACGATGACCTTGCCGCCGGAGTTCTTGCAGGCCTGGGCCATGGCAGTGACGTCGATGGGGCCGATCTCACGGTGCACGGTGCAGTTGCCGTACTCGTCAGCATAGCTGGCCCGCAGGAACACCACGTTGATGGGGAAGCTCTTGTAGAGCAGCAGCTCCTTGCCCTCGATGTTGATGACCTTCACCAGGTCTTCCTTGGTGACGTCATTGAGCTTGCCGCCGCCGTTGCGGGGATCAGCAAAGGTGTACAGGCCCACGGTGGTGATGGTGCCGATGTTGTGGGCGGCAATATCCCGGTACATGTGGGAGATGACGCCCTGAGGCAGGTTGTAGGCCTCGATCTTGTTGGCCAGAGCCAGGTCGCCCAGCTTGGGGGCGCGGTCCCAGTGGCCGCCCACCACGCGCTTGACCATGCCCTCATGGCCGTAGTGGTCGCCGCCGGTGCCGTCCCGGTGGCCCTGACCGGCTGCGAAGAACAGCGTCAGATCCCGGGGATGTCCGGTTTCCAGGAATCGCTTTTCCAGGGCCTTGGAGAGGGCCTCGGGGCAGGCGCAGCTGACGAAACCGCCGGTGGCAATGGTATCGCCGTCGTTGACAAGCAGAGCCGCTTCCTCAGCGGTAATCACTTTTACATGTTTCATGGCGATCCCCTCCCTGCCTTACTTGTTCTGGAAGTGCTTTTCCTTACGCTTCTCCAGGAAGGCGCCCATGCCTTCCTTCTGGTCGGCGGTGGCAAAGCACATGGCGAAGAGCTCGTTCTCCAGAGCGATGCCGTCGTCGATGTCCATCTGCATGCCGCGGTCAATGCAGGCCTTGGCGTACTTCACGGCGATGGGAGCGTTGGCGGTGAAGGACTTGGCCATGGCGATGGCGCCGTTCATCAGCTCCTCGGGAGCGTAGACCGCGTTCACCAGGCCGATCTCCTTGGCCTCCTGAGCGCCGATGGTCTTGCCGGAGAAGATCAGCTCCTTGGCCTTGGCGATCCCCACGCGGCGGGGCAGACGCTGGGTGCCGGAGAAGCCGGGGGTGATGCCCAGGCCCACCTCGGGCTGGCCGAACTTGGCGCCGCCCTTGCCCTCAGCATTGGGGCCGGCAGCCAGGATGATGTCGCAGGACATGGCCAGCTCGCAGCCGCCGCCCAGAGCAAAGCCGTTCACCGCGGCGATGGTGGGGATCTCCAGCTTTTCGATGCGGCGGAACAGAGCGCTGCCCCGCTGGCCCCACTTGCGGCCGCCGGCCACATCCAGAGGATACTGCTCGCCGATGTCGGCGCCGGCCACAAAGGAACGGCCCTCGCCGGTGATGATAAAGGCACCCAGCTCGGTATCCTTCTCTACCTCGCCGATGACCTGCTCCAGTTCAGAAATAACAGTGGAATTCAAAGCGTTCAGCGCTTCGGGACGATTGATGGTGGCAATACCGATATTGCCGTTCTTCTCGTAACGAATGGTCTGATACATGGTGAATCCTCCTTATTTGTTTTGCGTACCGTTTCCCTCAGTGCGCACAGTTGGCTTTCCAAAAGCCGCCGGGAAATATTATAGCAATTTTCATGCCAGCTTTTCCGGGACAAACCGGCCGTCGTTTCCCGGCTTTTCTGTGCAGGTCTTCCAAAGCCAGCCCGCCGATTTTTGCGATTTTACCCAGAAGCCCCAGGCGGATCCCCCCCCTGCTTCCGGCGGCACTATTCAAAAATGAATAGCCTCAATTCCAGGCTCCGACGGCTTTTCCCGGGATTCGACCTGCTGAAACTGCAAAAAACGCGGCCGATTTCTGTGAAAATCGACAGGGGTTTTTTGTGGGTTTCTTCTTTCTATTCATTTTTGAATATGGTATACTCAAAAATGAATAGAACGGCTGCTTTCCGGAGGCGGCTGAGAAGCAGGTGATATTTTTGGCGCAAAGTACAAATTTTTCTAATATTTTTGACGATGACATCAATTTGAAAGGCCTTTTTGAGATTCTGAACCCGGAAAACAACCTGGTTCTGGCGGATGATATGATGCTCTCCGACGCACAGGGCATCATTTTGCGGGTCAGCGAGACCTACGAGAAAAATTTTGGCTTCACCCACAACTCCATTGTGGGCAAATCCGCCTTCGATCTGGAGGCGGACGGCACCTTCACACCCTGCATCACGGCGGAGGTCATCCGGCAAAAGCGCAAGATCACCGCCACCCAGACCATCAACCACCGGCACAAAAACGTCATGACCGTGGGCATCCCTCTCTTTGACGACAACGGGGAGCTGAAATACGCCGTGTGCTTCAACACGGTGTCCATGGAGCAGATCAACGCCATCCAGCGCAACTACCGGCATCTGCAGGACTCTTTGCAGCAGTACTCCCAGGAGATTGCGGAGCTGCGCACCCGGGCCACCTCCACGGATCTGATTTTCAAAAGCGCCTCCATGCAGCGGCTGTGGACGCTGATGCAGAACACCGCCAACACCAAGGCCAACATCCTCATCACCGGCGAGACCGGCGTGGGCAAAAGCGCCATTGCCAAGGCCATCCACTCCATGAGCAACCGGGCGGACGGGCCCTTCATTGAGGTCAACTGTGCCGTTCTCCACGAAAACCTCATTGAGTCGGAGCTTTTCGGCTATGAGAAGGGCGCCTTCACCGGTGCCTCCTCCACCGGAAAGATCGGCAAAATCGAGCTGGCCAACCACGGGACGCTGTTCCTGGACGAGATCGGCGAGCTGCCCGCCCACATCCAGTCCAAGCTGCTGCAGCTGATCCAGGAAAAAACCATCGAGCGCCTCTCCGGCACCCGGAAGATCGAGCTGGACTTCCGGCTGATCGTGGCCACCAACCGCAATCTGGAGGCGGAAGTCCAGCGGGGGCTCTTCCGCTCTGACCTTTTTTACCGGCTCAACGTCATCCGCATCCACATCCCGCCCCTGCGCCAGCGCAAGGAGGACGTGCTGCCCCTGGCCCACCAGTTCCTGGCCCGTTTCTGCCGGGAGTACGGAAAGTCTCTCTCCTTCAGCCCCCGCTTCCTGGCATTTCTGGATCAATACGACTGGCCCGGCAACGTCCGCCAGCTGGAAAACCTCATTGAGCGGCTGGTGATCACCGTCCAGGATCCCATTATCGACGTCAGCGCCCTGCCTCCGGAGTACACCGGGGATGCCGTTCCTCCGGCGGAACTGCTGGCCCGGCAGGGCACGCTCTCAGAGCGGATGGACGCCTATGAGGCCCAGATCATCCGGGACTCCTACCACCGCTGCGGCACCACCGTGGCGGTGGCCAAGGAGCTGGGCATCTCCCAGGCCACCGCCGCCCGGAAGATCGCCAAATACGTGGGCTCCAAGCCGGAGAAGGGAGGGGACCGCCTGTGAGCCTCGTCTCTCTGAAAACCGAACTGCGCCAGGAGCTCAAGCTCACCCCCCAGCTCCTCCAGTCCATGAAAGTTCTGCAGATGAACTCCCAGGAGCTTTTGGAGTATGTAGGCCGTCTCAGCGAGGAAAACCCCCTGCTGGAGCAGGAGGACTCCCCTGCCCTGCGCAGCGCCTATGAGGAGCTGCGGCAAAAAGCCAGCTGGATCGACGCCGGCGTTCACGGCGGCACTTTCACCCACGAGGAGGGCGGCTATCCGGAGCGGGGCGCCGCCGACCGGGAAACGGAGAGCCTGTGCGCCTTTCTCTGCGACCAGCTGGACCGGAAGCGGCTGCCCAAGCCCCTGCTGGCCCTCACCAAATACCTGGCGGAGATGGTGGATGAGGACGGCTACCTCCTGGCCGAGGATCTGGAGAGTCTGGAGGAGCTGCATCTGCCCCGGGGATTGGTAGACCAGGCGGTGGAGACCATCCAGAGCCTGGATCCTCCGGGCGTAGGCGCCCGGGACCTAGCCGAGTGTCTGGTGCTGCAGCTGGCCCGGCAGAACGCCGCCCCCTACATCATGGATATCGCCGCCCGCTTCCTGCCGGAGCTGGGCCGCAAGCACTACGGCCCCATCTCCCGGGAGCTGGGACTGACCACCGAGCAGATCCAGGAGGCGGAAAAGCGTATTGCCTCCCTGGAGCCCCATCCCGGCCAGGCCTTCCAGGCCGCCGAGCCCACCGTCTATGTACGGCCCGACGTCTTTATCGCGGAACTGGACGGAAAATTGCAGGTAATCCTCAACGACTACTACCTGCCCCGGGTCACCATCAGCGATTACTACTCCCGGCTGTTGAAGGAATCCGACGAAAAGGACACCCGGGCCTATCTTCAGGAGAAAATGCAGCAGGCCAAATGGCTGCTGGGCAGCCTGGAACGCCGGGGCAATACCCTGCGCCAGTGTGCCGAGGCCATTTTGCAGGCCCAGTACCCCTTTTTCGCCGGACAGTCCCGGGAGCTGGCTCCCATGAAGATCACGTCCCTTGCCCAGCAGCTGGGGGTCCACCCCTCCACCGTCTCCCGTACTGCCCGGGGCAAATACCTCCAGTGCCGCCAGGGCACCTATCCCCTGCGCTACTTCTTCAGCCGGGCCGTGGGCATCCAGGGCCCCTCCCAGCAGGCGGTAAAGCAGCACCTGCTGGAACTGGTGCGTCAGGAGGATCCCCGCCATCCCCTCAGCGACCAGAAGCTGGTGCAGCTGCTCTCCGCCGACGGCATCCAGGTGGCACGGCGCACCGTGACCAAGTACCGCCTGGAGCTGGGCATCGGCTCCTCCACCGCCCGCCGGCGGTAACCGGAATGATCTCTTAAAAAAGCAGCCGCCCTGTACCATTTCGGCACAGGGCGGCTGTTTTTCCTTTTTATATTAAGGTATCGGCTCAGTAGCCCAGGATCAGGCCCTTTTCCATGGCGTAGAAACTGGTGAGGCCCCGGCAGGAGAGGATGTCCACCCTCTTCACCGGCAGGTCATCCAGGATCTGCTGCTTGAGCTTCATGGCCCCCGCAAGGTTCTCGCAGTGGGAGATCACCACCTCGGCACCGGTGCAGTCCTTGCTCTGGCGCATCAGCGCCGTAATGGCCCGGTAGGTCTTTCCCTCGCCCCGGGCCTTGTCCGCCACATGGATGGTGCCCTGGGGCGTGGCGTCGGCAATGACATGGATGCCCAGGGTGTGCAGCAGCGTACCCACCAGAGGCCGCATCCGGCCGTTTTTGATGAGGTTGTCAAAGCACTCCAGGGTAAAACAGGTGCGAAGCGAGGCCTGATACTCCCGCAGCTCCGAGCAGATATTCTCAAAGTCCTCCGGGCCTGCGGCAGCCTCCATCAGGGCCTGGGCCCGACGGATCAGCAGCACCATAGCCCCCGCGGTAGCCTTGGAATCGATGACGCAGATCTTCTTCTCCGGATGCTCTTCCAGCGCCATCTCCCGTCCCATCACCGCCGCGTTATAGGTGCCGGAGAGGTTGGCGGAGATGGTGAAACAGACGGTGCACTCCCCCGCTTCAAAGGCCTTGGCAAAGGCCGCCGGGGACGGGCAGGCGGAGGAGGAAGCGGCTTTTTCCTCTGCCATAGCCGTCAGCATTTCCGGAACGGAAAGTTCATCATTGTCCAAAAACTCCTGTCCGCCCACCTGGATCCGCAGGGGAACCGACTCAAAACGCACGGTTTCGCTGGAAAAAGACGCCATCCGAAGGTCACAGCTGCTGTCACTCACAATATTCCACATCATATAGCATTCTCCGTAATCTGGTATTGCATACCATATTTTCTTTATGATAATACGTCATGACACCTTTGTCAATGCGAAAGACGTCCCCGGTAGGAAATTCACTGTTTCTTCACAGAATGGTCCGATTTTTCCGGACTTGACACTCCGGCTCCGGCATGATATCCTATGATAGTTCTGAAAAGAAACTGTTTTTATTGAAACTTTCGGAGGTCTGGCATGTCTATCAGCTACGCCCAGCTGGCCCATTTCTCCCGGCAGTTCCGAACCCACTATGACCGGCAGTTTCTCCCCTTTCTGGAGCGATGGAACCTCTCCATGCGGGAGGTTCATGTACTGCTGTTTCTGGTGAATAACCCGGAGCTGGATACCGCCCGGGATGTGGTGGTATACCGGGGGCTCTCAAAATCCCAGGTGTCCCAGGCGGTGGACATCCTGTGCCGCCGGGGCTTCCTCTCCCGGAAAGCGGACGCGGAAGACCGCCGGGTGGTCCATCTGGCCATCACGGATCAAGGTGCGCTTCCGGCCCGGGAGGCCCAGCGCCTGCAGGCTCTTTGCGGGCAGCGGCTGTTGGAGGGCCTGACCCCCCAGGAGCAGCGGGAGTTTTTGCGCCTGTTGGAAACAGTGTTTGAAAATACGGACGCCCTGGCGGAAAGGAGTTTGGATCGTGAACCGTAAAAATGTGGACCTGGGCACCGGCCCGGTGGGAAAGCTGCTGTTCTCCCTGGCTTTGCCCACTATTACCTCCCAGATCGTCAACATGCTCTATAACCTGGTGGACCGGGTGTACATCGGCCACATGCAGCCGGTGGAGACTGTGGGCAAGCTGGCCCTCACGGGTGTGGGCGTGTGCCTGCCGGTCATCATGGTGATCTCCGCCTTTGCCGCGCTGGTAGGCATGGGCGGCGCTCCCCGCGCCTCCATTGAGGAGGGCCGGGGCAATATTTCGGAATCCGAGCGCATCATGGGCAACTGCTTTACCCTGCTGATCGTCATTTCCGTGGTGCTGACGGTGTTCTTCCAGTTCTTCTCGGAGCCGCTGCTGCTGATCTTCGGCGCCAGTGAGGCCACCATCGGCTACGCC
The DNA here is from genome assembly GCF_052306735.1 of Dysosmobacter sp. Lineage (NCBI taxonomy): Bacteria > Bacillati > Bacillota > Clostridia > Eubacteriales > Oscillospiraceae > Dysosmobacter > Dysosmobacter sp. Next base: position 10,331 of record NZ_DAWBAJ010000036.1, read on the forward strand.
ATGGACTACATGCGCATCTACTGCCTGGGCACGCTTTTCGTGCAGCTGACCCTAGGGATGAACGCCTACATCACCGCCCAGGGCTTCACCACCGTGGGTATGAAGACCGTTCTCATCGGCGCGGGCCTCAACACCGTGCTGGATCCCATTTTCATCTTCGCCTTCGACATGGGCGTCCAGGGTGCCGCCCTGGCCACCATTCTCTCTCAAGCGGTCTCCGCCGCGTGGGTACTGCGCTTTCTCACCAGCAGCCGCACCAAGTGGCACCTGCGCAAACAGTACCTGCGCCCCCGGCGCAAGGTGGTGCTGCCCTGCCTGGCCCTGGGCCTGTCCCCCTTTATCATGCAGTCCACGGAGAGCCTCATCGCCATCTGCTTCAACGCCTCCCTGCTCAAATACGGCGGCGATACCGCCGTAGGCGCCATGACCATCCTCACCAGCATCATGCAGTTTGCCATGATGCCCCTCCAGGGTCTCACACAAGGCGCCCAGCCCATCGTCAGCTACAACTTCGGCGCCCACAATCCCCAGCGGGTACGGGATGCCTTCCGGTGCCTGCTGCGGGCCTGCGTGATCTACTCCATGGGACTGTGGATCCTGGTGCAGCTGTTCCCCCGGATGTTCATTCTGATTTTCAACAACAGCCCCCAGCTGGTGGATTACGCCGTCTGGGCGCTGCGGATCTACATGGGTGCCACCGGCATCTTCGGCATCCAGATCGCCTGCCAGCAGACCTTCATCGCCCTGGGCAACGCCAAGACCTCACTGTTCCTGGCGGTGCTGCGCAAGATCATCCTGCTGATCCCCCTTATTTATATTCTCCCCCACTTCTTCGCCGACAAGGCCTTTGCCGTGTTTCTGGCGGAGCCGGTGGCAGACCTGCTGGCGGTCATCACCACTGCCTCCATGTTCTCCTACCAGTTCAGGCGGGCCATGGCAAAGCTGGAGGCGGAAACAACCACATAAGAGAAGTTTCATCCACGGAAAGAGAAAAGGGAACGCCCGCCGGGCGTTCCCTTTTTGTCTTTTCACGCTGGTGCCGGCAATCTCATGCCTCCAGTTCCCGGATGAGGTTCACCATTTCAATGGCCCCCTGAGCACACTCGGCACCCTTGTTGCCGGCCTTGGTGCCGGCCCGCTCGATGGCCTGCTCGATGGTGTCGGTGGTGAGAACGCCGAACATCACGGGCACGTCACTGGCCAGGGCCACGTTGGCCACGCCCTTGGAGACCTCGCTGCACACGTAGTCATAGTGGTTGGTGCTGCCCCGGATGACGGCGCCCAGAGCGATGACAGCGTCGTACTTGCCGCTCTTGGCCATCTTGGAGGCGATCAGCGGGATCTCGAAAGCGCCGGGCACCCAAGCCACGGCAATGTCCTCCTCCCGCACACCGTGACGCACCAAGACATCCTCGCAGCCGCTGAGGAGCTTGGAGACGATGAACTCATTGAACCGGGCGGCCACAATGCCCACACGGATGTCCTGGGATACCAGTTTTCCCTCAAAGCATTTCATAAAAAATTGTTCCTCCTTATTCGATATGTAATGGTTCTCAGTAGTTCAGGATATGGCCCATCCGGTTCTGCTTGGTGCGCAGATAGAACAGGTCCTCCGCCGTAGCGGCCATCTGGATGGGCACCCGCTCCACGATCTCCAGGCCGAAGTCCGAAAGCTGGTAGACCTTGTCAGGATTGTTGGTAAGGAGCCGCATGGTGCGCACCCCCAGATCCCGCAGGATCTGGGCGCCGGTCCAGTACTCCCGCAGATCCGGCGCAAAACCCAGCTTCACGTTGGCGTCCACCGTATCATAGCCCTGCTCCTGGAGAGTGTAGGCCTTGAGCTTGTTGATGAGGCCAATGCCCCGGCCCTCCTGGCGCATGTACAGCAGCACGCCCCGGCCCTCCGCCTCGATCTGGCGCATGGCTGCGGCAAGCTGCTCTCCGCAGTCGCAGCGCCGGGAGCCGAAGACGTCGCCGGTGAGGCACTCCGAGTGGACCCGGCACAGGACGTTCTCCCCGTCGCCGATGTCCCCCTTCACCAGGGCCACGTGGTGCTCGCCGGTGAGGTCATTGCTGTATCCGTAGATCTGAAAGTCTCCGTACCGAGTGGGCATCTTGGCCACAGCCTCGCGCACCACGTGCTTGTCATGGCGGCGGCAGTAGTCCTGCAGGGCCTTGATGGTGAGGACCTTCAGTCCCCACTCCTGGGCTTTTTCCAGAAGCTCCGTGGTACGCATCATGGTACCATCGTCCCGCATGATCTCGCAGCACAGTCCGCATTGGGTCAGTCCCGCCAGGCGGCACAGATCCACCGTGGCCTCCGTGTGGCCGTTGCGCACCAGTACGCCGCCCCGCCGGGCAACCAGGGGAAACACATGCCCCGGCCGCCGCAGATCCTCCGGTCGGGTGGCGGGATCCACGCACATCCGGCAGGTATAGGCCCGCTCCTCCGCCGAGATGCCGGTGGTGGTATTCACATGGTCGATGGACACGGTAAAGGCGGTGCAGTGGTTGTCGGTATTGACCTTCACCATCTGCTCCAGGCCCAACCGGTCCGCCACCTCCGCACTCATGGGGGTGCAGATGAGGCCCTTGGCGTGGACCGCCATGAAGTTGACGTTCTCCGTGGTGGCGAACTGGGCGGCGCAGATCATATCCCCCTCGTTCTCCCGGTCAGGATCGTCGATGGTGATGAGGATGCGGCCCGCCCGCAGCTCCTCCAGCGCTTCCTCCATGGTGCAATATTGCTGTTCCATTGGGATTGCCTCCTTAAAATCCGTTGCTGGCGAGAAACTCCAGGGTGAGGCCGCTCTTGGGGGCCGTCTCTTCCCGGGGCCGCAGCAGTTTTTCCACATATTTTCCAATGATGTCCGTCTCCAGATTGACGGTGTCTCCTGCGTGCTTGCGTCCCAGGAGGGTCACCTCCGCCGTGTGGGGGATGACAGAGACGGAGAACCGGTCCGCCTCCACAGAGGCCACCGTCAGGCTGATGCCGTCGATGGCGATGGAGCCTTTCTCCACCACGTACCGCAGCAGCTGGGGGGAGGCGGAGATGGTGTACCACACGGCGTTGCCGTCCCTGCGCAGGTTTGTGATGGTGCCCACGCCGTCGATATGGCCGGAGACGATGTGGCCGCCGAAGCGTCCGTCCGCCGCCATGGCCCGCTCCAGGTTCACCCGGCTGCCGGTGCCCTGGCTGCCCAGAGCGGAGCGGTCCAGCGTCTCGTGCATCACGTCGGCGGTAAAGCCGCCGTCATCCAGGCTGGTGACCGTCAGGCACACGCCGTTGACCGCCACACTGTCGCCGATTTTCAACCCCGGCAGAATCTCCCGGGCCCCGATGGACAGCACGGCCCAGCAGCCGCCCCGCTTCACAGCCCGGACGGTGCCCAGTTCTTCAACGATCCCCGTGAACATCCGCGTCCACCTCGCTTTCCAGCAAGAAATCCTCTCCCAGGGGGATGACGGTGGTGTTTTTCAGCCGGACGGCCTCATCCGGCACCGCCACGCCTATGCCGCCCACTGGGGAGGGTGCCGCCTTTCCCCCGAATAGCTTGGGGGCGATGTAAGCCTGCACCCGCTTCACGATGCCGCTCTCCAGCGCCGCCCAGTTGAGGGTGCCGCCGCCCTCCAGCAGCACGCTGTCGATCTGCTCCGCGCCCAGGCGCTCCATCAGGGCGGCGAGATCCACATGGCCGTCCCGCTGCGGCAGGTCCCACACCCGGCAGCCCGCCGTCTCCAGTGCCGCCGCCCGCTCCGGCAGGGGATCGCAGGCGGCCAGGATGGTGGGGATCTCCCGGGCGGTGCGGACGATCTGACTGTCCAGCGGCGTCCGCAGGTGGGTATCGCAGACGATCCGCAGGGGATTTTTCCCTCCCTCCATCCGGCAGTTCAGGAGGGGATCGTCCCGGAGCACCGTTCCCACGCCGCATAGAATGGCCGCATAACGGTGGCGGTCCTGATGCACCCGCTGCCGGGCTGCCTCCCCGGTGATCCACCGGGAAGCGCCGGTATGGGTGGCGATCTTGCCGTCCATGGTCATGGCGTACTTCATCACCACATAGGGCCGCCGGGTCTGGATGTAATGGAAAAACACCCGGTTCAACGCGTCGCAGGCCGCCCTTTCCACCCCGGTCTCCACCGTGATGCCGTGCTCACGCAAAAATGCCAGGCCCTTCCCCGCCACCAGGGGATTGGGGTCGTCAGAGCCCACCACCACGCGGGTGATGCCCGCCTCCAGGATGGCCTGGGTGCAGGGGGGCTGCTTGCCGTAATGGCAGCAGGGCTCCAACGTGACATACAGCGTGGCTCCGGCCGGGGATTCCGTGCAGTTTGCCAGGGCGTCCCGCTCCGCGTGGAGATCACCGTAGCGGTGGTGCCACCCCTGTCCGATGATGCGCCCGTCCTTGACGATCACCGCACCCACCATGGGATTGGGGGAGGTCCACCCTGCTCCCCGCTCCGCCAGTTCCAGAGCCAGGCGCATATACTCCCAGTCGTTCATACTTGCCTCCCAGCAAAGAAAAAATGCCTTGAACGGACGGTTCAAGGCATCATGAAACGCTGGCGGGCCCGCGCCCGACGGAAAAGACAAAACCCCGGAATGTATCAACATTCCAGGGCGCTTCCATGGGCGCAGGCGCTTTTGGCTCCCGCGTACACACGATCTTCTTTCATCCAGACTGTACTGTCGGCTTCGGAATCGCACCGAATCATGCCTTGCGGCTCGTGGGCTGTACCACCGGTGGGGAATTGCACCCCGCCCTGAAGATCCTGATTCAATTAACGCAAGTATACCCCCCATGGGACGCATTGTCAATGCCCATTTCCCCCGCCGGGCGTCGGTAGGGAGAAAGGGGCCGTCAGAGCTCCGTGGCAGCCGGGTGCTTCTCCGCCGGGCTGCGGCCTGGCCGGGTATAGAGCAGCGTGGCCAGAACCACCGGAAGGAACGGTATCCTGCCGGGGATAAGCCCGAGGCCGTTAAACGTATCAGCATAAACGCCAAACACAGGCGGAGGTAAGGAAAAAGCTGTAGAAGCACACCTCCGACACCTGCAAATCTCTACAAAGATTGATTGAGGCGTGAAAAAATGCATCTTGGCAAGGAGCGGAGCGTAGGGTTCGCTGCTACCATCAGCCAATGCTTCACGCCGCCCCGGAACACGGTAGGACTGTCATATTGGCAGAAAGACGGGACACCAGCCCGGTACCGTCAGTGGATTGCGGTGAGAATAGCCCGTAAAAACTGTGCGCAGGCAGTGTTTTTCCGCCCCAAACCGAACATATTTTTAGAGCAAATTCTTCCCGATTTATACTTTTTATAAAAGGTTTCCTTACAGCATGGCGATCAATTCCGCTTTTCAGGGCCCCGGCACCATGGCGCAAAAGGCGTCCGCCCCTTGACAGCCCAGCAGTGTGGCCAGGATGGCCAAAAAGCGGGTCTTATCGTCCAGTTTGCTCTCCCGAATCACCTCATCAAAGGCGAAGTTGGAAAACAGCGTGGAAAATTCCGGATCGCTCGGGTCCAGCCCAAAGGGATCCCGGGCAAACCGCTCCTCACCGTAGGCCCTCCACCCACCGGGCCACCTCCTCCTGGTCGGCCCCGGCGTCAAAGCGCCGGCCGGACAGCCAGTTGGCATCAGGAGCCAGGGCCTGGATGTCGCTGAGGCTGCCGCCGATGCCGCTGGAGCCGGAGGTGCAGAAGGGTACAATGGTCACTCCTGTAAAGTCGTAGCTCTCCAGGAAGGTGTGGATGATCTTAGGGGCCTGGCCCCACCAGATGGGGTAGCCCAGGAACACCACATCGTAATCCCCCGGGTTTTCCAGCGTCCCGGAAATGGCTGGACGGGCATCCGGATCGTTCTGCTCCCGGTTGGCACGGCAATCGCTGTTGCTGTAGTTCAGGTCTTCCCTGGTGTAAGGCTCTTCGGGGACGATCTCATAGAGGTCAGCATCCAAAACCGTCTGGATGTGCCGGGCAATGCCCTCTGTATTGCCGGTGGCGGAAAAGCAGGCCACCAGCACATTGGGTTCCCCGTTGGCAGCGGAATTGCTCCCGTCCTGCGAGGAGGAAGCGGGGGGCGTGGACTGTGACTGTTCCGAGCCCATCTGGGCACCGGTTCCTCCGCAGGCCGCCAAGGCACAAGCCAGGGCCAAAGCAGTCAGCAGTGCAAAAATTCGTTTCATGCTTCGATGCCTCCTGTTCTTCTGTGTGATCTTCGGATCTCATGCCGCAGGTAATCCAGCCGCTGGAGCTGATGCTCCTTGAAGTGGATCTCATCCAAAGCGGCGCTGCGCTTTTCTTCCAACATGCGCAGCCGCTGGGCACCGGAGGGCTCTCCTTCCAGCAGAAGCCGCATATAGACTTCCACCTCCTCTGTGGTGAACCCGATATCATGGAGGGTCATGATGGTACTCAGACGCTCCAGATCGGTGTCATCGTACTGCCAGTCACCCATTACCTTTTTGACCGCCCCGCACAGTCCCCAACTCTCATATTCCCGCAGAATATGCATGGGGATCTGATAGCGCTCACTTGCCTCCTGGATCGTCATATCACAGCCTCCAAAACCAAAAATGCAGGTGTCCTCCTGGGGACACCTGCATTCTAAAGCAGTTTTCAATCCATGTCTAATGCTTATTTCATTTCTATAAGAATGCCTATTCAGCATTTTTGATGTGCTGGTGAAAGGCTTCTACCGCAGGAGTAAGAATCTGATCCTTTTTCCAAACCAATACGGTCCCTGTTTCCATTCTCGGCGAGAGCGGAAGAAAACGCAGATCATCAAACGCCGTATTTAAGTCGAAGCACAAAGCCGTCCCTACTCCACAGCGTACCATATTGGCCGCATTCAAAACCAAGTTGAAGGTGGCCGCTATCTGCAATTTTTCCCACCGTTCCCCAAACCAGCTGGCCAGTTCCCGTTGGACAATTTCCCGTCCGCTGATCAGCAGCGGAACATCCTCCAGATCCTGGGGCGTCACAGCTTCCATGGCAGCCAGGGGAGAGTCTGCCCGAACCAATACGCCCCAGAGATCTTTTTCCCGCATCCGGCAAAAAGCATATTTTCCCACGTCGACCGGTTCGGTCAAAAGACCCATGTCCAGGATACCCATATCCAGCCGTTCTTTCACATCATCGGCATTGGCGCTGAAAATGCGAAACGTCACCTTTGGATAAAGCGTGCGGAATGAGACCATTGCCCGAGACAAAAAGGACATGCTTCGCGTTTCCCCCGCCCCTATGGAAATCTCCCCCATAAGCTCCGTTTCCCGGCAAGCGAATTCGCGTTCCGTCTTTTCCGCCAGATCCACCAATTCCTGGGCCCGGCGACGCAGCAGCATCCCTTCATCCGTCAGAACGATATGATACCGGCTGCGGTGAAAGAGCTGCACCCCCAGCTCCTCTTCCAGCTGCATCAACTGCCGGGAAAGGGTGGGCTGGGTCAAATGGAGCAGGGCCGCCGCCCTGGTGATGTTCTCCTCCCGGGCCACCGCCAGAAAATATTTCAAAACCCGAAGTTCCATCCGCAGCCCCCCTTTCCTCCATGCTACCACCCCTGCCTTCTGAAAGCAAGATAAAAATGCTTTCCAAGAATGTCTGTATATTAAAAATGAGCATTTTACATTTTTAGATCGTGGACTTACAATGAGGGCAAAGGAGGAAACCATGATGCGTATTTTGATGATTGAGAGCAGTCCCCATAAGCACGGCTCCTCCAATCTGTTGGCTGAGCGGTTTATGGAGGGAGCGAAAGAGGCGGGGCACCAGACAGAGGTATTTGACGCCGCCCGGGCCAATCTCCATCCCTGTCTTGGCTGTGACGCCTGCGGCATGGCGGGGCCCTGCGTGCAGAAGGATGACATGGCGGCCCTTCGGGACAAGCTCCTGGAGACGGATATGCTGGTATTTGTCACGCCGCTCTACTATTTTGGCATGTCCGCCCAGTTGAAAATGGTCATTGACCGATTTTACAGCTTCACCGGCAAGCTCTCTTCCCGCAAGCTGAAAACGGCCCTCATCGCCGCTGCCTGGGACAGCAACGACTGGACCATGCAGGATCTGTCCGCCCATTATCAGACCCTGTGCCGGTATATGAACTTCCGGGATCAGGGCATGATCCTGGGAACCGGCTGCGGCTCGGTATCCATGACAAAACGAAGCCCATTTTTGAACCAGGCCTATGAACTGGGAAAATCCCTGAAGGGATAAGGAGGTTATTTTATGAACGCATTGGTTGCTTATTTCTCTGCCAGCGGTAACACAGCAAAGGCGGCAAAGGTTCTGGCAAAGGCCGCAGGGGCGGATCTCTATGAGATCAAACCCGCGGTCCCCTATACCGGTGCCGATCTCAACTGGATGGACAAGCGCTCCCGCAGCAGCGTGGAGATGAACGACAAGAACTCCCGTCCCGCCCTGGCCGATACCGACGCCCCTGTGGCTGAACATGATGTGATATTTCTGGGCTTCCCCATCTGGTGGTATACGGCTCCCACCATCATCAACACTTTCCTGGAGCGCTACAATTTTTCCGGCAAAACCATCGTCCTCTTTGCCACCTCCGGCGGAAGCAGCCTGGGCAGCACGGCCGCAGCCCTGCAAAGCAGCGCTCCCGGCGCCAGGATCCTGGACGGCCGGCTGCTCAACGGGCGGCTGAACGAAGGGGATCTGAAGGCATGGGTGTCCGGGCTGAAACTCTGAGGTAAATGGATATGAAGTACACAAAACTGGGCAATTCCGATCTGGATGTCTCCCGCATCTGTATGGGCTGCATGGGATTTGGAGATGCCCAAAACGGCCAGCACTCCTGGACCATTGACGAGGCCCACTCCCGGGAGATTATCCGACGGGGCCTGGAGCTGGGGGTCAACTTCTTCGACACCGCCATCGCGTACCAGAGCGGAACCAGCGAGCAGTATGTAGGCCGGGCCCTCCGGGACTTTGCCCAGCGGGATCAGGTCGTGGTGGCTACCAAGTTTCTTCCCCGTACCAACGAAGAGATCGAAGCGGGGATCAGCGGTCAGGAGCATATCCGGCGAATGCTGGACAAGAGCCTGCAAAATTTGGGGATGGACTATGTGGATCTCTACATCTATCACATGTGGGATCACCAGACGCCCCTTTATGACATCATGGAGGGGCTGAACGATGCCGTGAAGGCGGGCAAAGCCCGGTATATCGGCATCTCCAACTGCTTTGCCTGGCAGCTCTGCAAGGCAAACGCCCTGGCAGAGCGGGAGGGCTTTGCCAAATTCGTCTCTGTCCAGGGGCACTACAACCTGATCTTCCGGGAGGAGGAGCGGGAGATGGCACCCTACTGCCGGGAAGAGAACATTGCCATGACCCCCTACAGTGCTTTGGCAGGCGGAAGACTGTCCAAGCATCCCGGGGAGACCTCCAAGCGGCTCCGGGAGGACAGCTACGCCCAGCTGAAGTACGGCGCAGCACAGGATCTGGATGCCCCCATTCTGGCCCGGGTGGCGGAGCTGGCCGACCGCCGGGGCGTGTCCATGACGGAAATTTCCCTGGCATGGCTGCTGACAAACGTCACAGCCCCGGTAGTGGGAGCCACCAAACTCTCCCACATCGAAGGGGCGGCCAAAGCGGTGGATCTTACCCTGACGGCAGAGGAGTGCGCTTATCTGGAGGAACTCTATACGCCCCATCCGCTGGTGGGCGTCATGGCCCAGAATACGGCTGCGGCAGCAAACAGGAATCACGTCTGGTCCACCGGCAATCAGGCCATCTGAACCATAAAAACAAGCAAATATGACATAGTATTCTCTGCGGAGGCATTGCAAATATGGTTTTGATAACAGAAGCCGGTGGTAAAGCGGGAAACTCTTCTCTGCAGGCGCTGTCCTCCAAAGGAATCTCCACCTGCGCTTGAATTCACCGGAATGCTCAAAAAGGAGCTGTGTTGGCAGCAGAAGCCTCATAGGTACATGGCTTTGCGGGAAAATGCCGTTGAGGCCATAATAGGACCGTCTGTTTGATTTGCAATGCGGCCAACCCACAGAAGAATGAAATCGGAGTGCTTCTAATTGAGGCAGCGGCAGCATCCCGCATCTATGTAGTATTCTCATCAATAACATGGTGCGAAGACGGCGTGTCGGAAGGGATTCCTGATAGGGCGATCCAAACAGATATTATAGATCAGATGTTTCTTATCCAAAAAATGATACAAAAAGATCCGGCGTGATACGCCGGATCTTTTTGCATATCTAATATGGATATTTTTACAAGAGGCTTTTCTCCGCATCGTTTCAACAAAGCACCGGCTATCATGCCTTTAAGATCGATAATCATATCCTCCCCCTTGCACCTGTGATATGAATGGCAATGAACCAACGAAAGCTGACACTTGCAGGGTGACTGTCGGCCCATCAATAAGTTGAATGCGCATATCCGGATATAAAAACAGCTGATTGCAGCTGGTTTTATATCATATAAACCGTAGCGGGGTATCCAGTTCTACTGATCAGCCTACACGGAAAAGCGGAAATCTGCAACAAAAAACACCCGAAATCCAAAGATTTCAGGTGTTTTCTGGAGCTGCTGGGCGGATTCGAACCGCCGACCTCATCCTTACCAAGGATGCGCTCTACCTACTGAGCTACAGCAGCATATATGGCGACCCGGAACGGGCTCGAACCGTCGACCTCTAGCGTGACAGGCTAGCGTT
>NZ_DAWBAJ010000037.1:0-19497 GCF_052306735.1 Dysosmobacter sp.
ACCGGCCCATCATCGACCCGGCGGAGCCCTATGAGCGGGTGGTGATCTGGCTGGGGCGGGAGTGGATGGACAAGCGCAGCGACCCCGGCGAATCCCTGGATACCTGCTTTTACATCGCCGCCCAGAGGGGATTCCACCTGCTGCGATTTCCCCCGGAGGGGCGCCTTGCCTATATGCAGGAGATCCAGCGGCTGGAGGAGGCTCTGCGGGAACGGGAGTTCGGTGCTTCCCGCATGGCGGACACGCTTTGCCAGCAGCTGCTGATCCGGGTGAACCGGGATATCCTCCGGGACCGCACCGCCCAGGACCAGGTGGACAGCTACCGCATTGATCCCAAGATCGAGGAGATCCTGCGCTACATTGCCGCCCATCTTACGGAGGATCTCACGGTGGAGGCACTGGCAAACCGGTTTTACCTGAGCCGGTATTATCTGATGCACCGGTTCAAGGCCGTTACCGGCTACACCGTCCACCAATACATCAGCCAGAAGCGGCTGGTGCTGGCGGGGGAGCTGATCCGCTCCGGCGTGCCGGTGATGAAGGCGGCGGAGCAGGCGGGCTTTGGAGAGTATTCGACGTTTTTGCGGGCCTTCCAGGGGACATTTCACATGAGCCCCCGGGAGTTCCGCTGAGAGCAGAGGGAGAGGAACGAGAAATTTTGGAGAATAAACAACTGAGTGTGGAATTTACCGCCCGGGATCTGCGCAAGCTGGTGGTTCCCCTGGTGGTGGAACAGCTGCTGGCTATCACCGTTGGCCTGTCGGACTCTTTGATGGTGGCCCAGGTGGGCGAGGCGGCCATGTCCGCCGTATCTTTGGTGGATACGGTGAACGTGTTGCTGGTAAACGCCTTTGCGGCCCTGGCCACCGGCGGCGCCGTCATCGCCGGACAGTATCTGGGCCGGCGGGAACCCGATAAGGCGGGCCACTCGGGACAGCAGCTGCTGCTGTTCATGGGGGAAGTATCGCTGCTGATCACCGTGCTCTTTTATCTGGGCAAGGGCTTCATTTTGGGGGTGGTCTTCGGCCAGGTGGAGCCGGATGTGGCCGCCTACGCCAACACCTACTTTATGATCGTAGAGGCCTCCACGCCGTTTTTGGCCATTTACAGTGCGGGAGCGGCACTGTTCCGGGTGATGGGCAACTCTGGCATCTCCATGTGGGTGTCCCTGACCATGAACGCCATCAATGTGGTGGGCAATGCCGTCTTGATCTTTGCCGTGGGCATGGAGGTGGAGGGCGTGGCCTATCCCACCCTGGTGTCCCGGATTTTCGCAGCGGTGGCCATGGTGGTGCTGCTGCTGAAGCGTTCCAATCTCCCGTTGCGGGTGGAGCATTTCACGTTCCGGCATGACCGCTATGTGGTCAAGAACATCCTGCGCTTCGGCGTGCCCAACGGCCTGGAGAACAGCATGTTCCAGCTGGGCAAGATCCTGCTTTTGTCCACCGTGTCCGTGCTGGGCACCGCCTCTGTGGCCGCCAACGCCATCGGAAACACCATCGCCTCTTTCCAGTGCGTGGCAGGAACGGCGCTGGGCCTGGCCATCGTGACGGTGGTGTCCCGCTGCATCGGCGCCGGCAGCTATGAGCGGGCCCGGTACTATACCAAGAAGCTTATGAAGACCGCCTACCTCTACATGACGCTGACCATCGTGGTGCTGTGGCTGCTGATGCCCCTGATCATGCGGCTCTACAACGTCTCCCCCGAGGCTCAGGACTATGCGGAGAAGATCATCTGGATGCACGGGGGCTTCGGCATTGTCATCTGGCCTGCGGCCTTCACCCTGCCCCAGGCCCTCCGGGCGGCGGGGGACACCCGCTTTACCCTCATCGTCTCCACGGTGTCCATGTGGACGCTGCGGGTGGGCCTGGGCGTTTTGATGGGCCGTTTCTGGGGCTTCGGCGTGCTGGGCATCTGGATGGCCATGTTCTTTGACTGGATCTTGCGGGCGGTGCTGTTTGTCATCCGCTTCCGGGGCCACAAGTGGGAGACCATGGGCCTGACGGAGTGAGCGCCCCGGCGGATATTACATGAAAATACCATACAGCGCCCGGAGAGCATCTCTCCGGGCGCTGTGCGTTTCCTGATGGATTTACTGTTCCGCTGCCAGGCGCAGCACGGCTTCCATCTCCTTGGGGCCGATCTCCACAAAGCCGCCGAAGGGGAAGCCGCCGGGCTTCTCACCCCGGTGAGCCACCATGGCGGGGATATCTTCCGCCTTGGCGCCGATCTCAGCAAAGGTGGTGGGCATACCCAGAGACCGGAAGAATGCCGTCAGGCGGCGGATGCCCTCCCGGGCGGTGCGCTCCGGGCAGGCGTAGTCCATCTCGCAGCCGAAGACTTCCACGGCGAAGCGGGCAAAGCGCATGGGATCGTGGGGCAGGACGTACTCCATCCAGGCGGGCATCACCACTGCCAGCCCCGCCCCATGGGCGCAGTCGTAGAAGGCGGAGAGCTCATGCTCGATCTGGTGGCTGGCCCAGTCCTGGCGGCGGCCCACGCCGCAGGAGTCGTTGTGGGCCAGCATGCCTGCCCACATAAGATCCGCCCGGGCGGCATAGTCGTTGGGATCCGCCATGGCCCGGGGAGCCGCTTCCAGAATGGTCTTCATCAGCGCCTCTGCCAGCCGGTCCGTCAGAGCCACGTCCGGCGTGTTGGTGAAGTACCGCTCACAGATGTGGGCCAGCATGTCCACAGCGCCGCAGGCGGTCTGATAGGGAGGCAGGGTGCAGGTGAAGCGGGGGTTCAGGACGGAGAACTTGGGCCGGTAGAGGTCAGACTTCTTGTTGCCCCACTTGAGGTTTCCCTTCTCATGGGTGATGACGCAGCTGTCGGAGCCCTCACTGCCGGTGGCGGAGAGGGTCAGTACCACGCCTACCGGCAAAATAGTGTCCGGCGTCCGGGTGGAGAAGAAGTCCCAGAAATCCCCGTCATAGGGGACGCCTGCGGCAATGGCCTTGGCGGTGTCGATGACGCTGCCGCCGCCCAGGGCCAGGACGAAGTCCGCCCCTTCCCGGCGGCACAGATCGATGCCCTCGTAGACCTTGCCGCTGCGGGGGTTGGCCTGGATGCCGGAGAGCTCCACATAGGGGAGCTCCGCCGCCTTCAACGAGGCGGTGACAGCGTCGTAGGAGCCGTTGCGGTGGACGGAGCCGCCGCCGGTGACCAGCAGCACCTTGGTGCCGCCGAACTGGCGCACCAGGGCGCCGGTGCGGGATTCCTCCCCGTCGCCGAAGGCGAAGAGAGTGGGGGCGTAGAAGGTAAAGTTGTTCATATATCGGATTCCTTTCTGTGAGAGGATGAAGCCTGAATCTGGTCCCGTTTGGACAGCAGCACATCGAAGACCAGCAGAGTCAGGGCGATCAGCAGCAAAAGCAATCCCCCCGACAGTATGGCACCGTACCGGGTGTCTGTCAGGGCGGAGCCGAACCGGCCCCAATCCGGGTCCCACATGTGGGTGGTCACCGCCCAGTGAAGGACTCCTGCTAGCCCTACCAATGCCAGTACCACGCCAACGGCGCCCAGGCCCAGGTAGACATACCGGAATGCCCGCCGCCAGACCGGCAGGAGGGGACGGGCAGCGTTAAACTTCAAAGCAGTTTCCGGTGCTTGATCCAGCAGCAGATCATCGGCGGAGACGCCGAAGATGCGGCACAGCTGGAGCACTTTTTCCGTATCGGGGAGGGACTCGTTGGTTTCCCAACGGCTGACGGCCTGCCGGGAGACGCCCAGCTGTCCCGCCAGGGTCTCCTGGGAGAGGCCGGCGTTGCGGCGCCGGAGGGCGATCTTTTCTCCGATGGTCATGGGGACAACTCCTTTCTATGATACCCGTAAGATATCATGGCCCTGCCGGGAAGTCTGCCCTGGAAGCCGGGCATCTGCGCAATTTCTGCTTGCACGCTGCCCGACTCCAGCCGCTTTGTCCCTTAATACCCCCGTTTCCGGTCCACCAAGCCCTGAAGGGGACGTCCGGCGGCGTAATTGGCAAGATCGGCACAGAAGAGCTCCACGTTGCGGTCGCAGGTGTAGCCCAAAGTCATGTTACCGGAGACATGGGGGGTGAGAATCAGGTTCTTGGCGTTCCAGAGGGGATCGTCTTTAGGCAGGGGCTCCGGCACCATCACGTCCAGGGCCGCGCCGGAGATGCGTCCGGCGTTCAGCGCCTCCGCCAGGGCCACCTGGTCCACGGCGGGGCCCCGGCCCACGTTGATAACGATGGCGTCGGCGGGCAGCAGGGCGATGCGCTCCCGGCTGAGGATGCCGGCGGTCTCCGCCGTGCCGGGCAGGGCCATCAGCAAAATCTTGGTGCGGGGCAGCACCTCGTCCAGTTGGGAGATGGGCAGCACCTCGTCGTAGAGGTCCTCCCGGCCCCTGCCGCTGCGGCTCAGGCCGATGACGTGGCCGATGCCCATGCCCCGCATCCGCTCCGCCACGTTGTTGCCGATGTTGCCGGTGCCCAGAATGGTGATCTCATTGTCCCGGATGGAGCGCACCGCCAGCTGGTTGGACCAGCTGCGGTTACGGGTGATCTCGATGTACTCCGGCATCCGCCGCAGCAGCATCAGCGTCACCATCACCACATGCTCAGCGATGGTGACACCGTAGACATTGGAGTTGGTGAGGATGCAGTCGGGATTTTGGAAGATGCCGTCGTCCTTGCAGTAGGGATCCACCCCGGCGAAAGAGCAGCAGTACCACTTGAGAGAGGCGGGAGCCGCCCGCAGCAGCTCCGGGGAGTGGGCATAGAGCACCTCGCAGTGCTGGACGCAGGCCTTGGCCTCCTCAAACTGGTTGGGGGTAAAGAAGTGGACAGTAAAGCCCGCCTGTTCCGCGGCGGCGCGGATGGATGCCCGGTGGGCGTCCGTGAGGAATTCCAGATAAACACAGATCTCACGACTCATGGGAATGAACCTCCTGTTGAATGGATTGGCAGATGTGCTCCGCTGCCCGCATACCGTCGGCAGCGGCGGAGAGGATGCCTCCGGCATAGCCGGCGCCCTCGCCGCAGGGATACAGGCCCCGAAGGGCGGATTGATACGTCTCGTCCCGGGGAATGCGCACCGGGGAGGAGGAGCGGCTCTCCACCGCTGTCATCACGGCGTCGGGATCGTCGTAGCCCCGGAGCTTCTGTCCCAGAATGGGCAGGGCCTGGGACAGCGCCTCTGCCACGAAGGGCGGCAGACACGCATGCAGGTCACACCAGGTGACACCGGGGCGGTAGGAGGGCGCCACGGCACCGGGACCCTGGGAGGGGCGGCCCGAGAGGAAATCCCCCACCCGCTGGGCGGGGGCGCGGAAGCCGCCGCCCCCCAGGGCGAAGGCGGCCTCCTCCAGCTTCCGCTGGAAGGCAATGCCGGCCAGAGGGTCATCGGTGCCGCCGAAATCCTCCGGCGTGACGTTCACCAGCAGGGCACCGTTGATGTTCACCTTATCCCGGGCAAATTCGCTCATGCCGTTGGTGACCACCCGGCCGGGCTCCGACGCGGCGGCCACCACCTCGCCGCCGGGGCAGACGCAGAAGGAGAAGGCGGAGCGGCCATTGGGCAGGTGGCAGGCCAGCTTGTAGGAGGAGGCGGGAAGACCGGGGTGTCCGGCGTACTGACGGTACTGGGCGGCATTCACCGCCGCCTGGGGATGCTCAATGCGTACGCCCACGGCAAAGGGTTTGGCCTCCATGGGAATGCCCCGGTCATGGAGCATGGCAAAGGTGTCCCGGGCGGAGTGGCCGGGGCAGAGCACCAGGTGGGTGCAGGGCAGGGCATAGGTGCCCTCCGGGCCCTCCACCGTGATGCCCCGCAGGGCACCGTTTTGGATCTCCAGATCCGCAAGGCGGCTTTCAAAGCGGATGTCTGCGCCCAGATCCAGCAGTTCCCGGCGGAGGTTTTTCAGGGCGATGTGTAGGTAGTCGGTGCCCACATGGGGCTTGGCGTCCACCAGAATATCCTCCGGAGCGCCGCAGGAGACCAGCTGCTCCAGAATGAAGCGGTGGCGGATGTCCCGGGTGCCGGTGTTGAGCTTGCCGTCGGAAAAGGCACCGGCGCCGCCCTCCCCGAACTGAACGTTGGAGGTGAGGTCCAGCTCCCCGGTGGACCAGAAGCGCTCCACGTCCTCCGCCCGGCGCTCCACGCTCCGTCCACGCTCCAGCAGGATGGGACGCAGCCCCGTCCGGGCCAGTACCAGGGCGGCAAAGAGGCCCGCGGGGCCCGCGCCCACCACCACCGGCGGAATATCCTGGGGAGGCAGCGGGGCAGGGAGCAGATAGCCGGGGGTGCGCTGGATCCGGGAGACTTTTTTGCTGC
Source organism: Dysosmobacter sp. (assembly GCF_052306735.1). Lineage (NCBI taxonomy): Bacteria > Bacillati > Bacillota > Clostridia > Eubacteriales > Oscillospiraceae > Dysosmobacter > Dysosmobacter sp. The sequence continues at coordinate 6,300 of NZ_DAWBAJ010000037.1, forward strand.
GGCAGCGCTTGAGCACGGCGGCCTCATCTTTTAAAGACGCTTCCACCGTATAGACGATGCGCACGTCCTCCCGGGCGTCGATGCTGCGGCGCAGGACGCGCAGGGTCTGGATATCCTTCTCCCGCACCCGGAGGATCCGGGCGGTTTCCGCCGCCAGGGCGGCGGGGCCGTCTCCCGGGGCGAGTTTGATGTTGTCGATTTTCAGCAAGGCAGGTTTGATCCTTTCCTGTGATGGATTTTTCCCTATCATACCACACCTTCTTCCCCTGGAAAACCGGAGGTTCAAAAAATATTCAAAAACCTTTCAGACCTTTTTAAGTTAGCCGTCCTATACTGCCCTCAGAAAGTTGAGAAAGGCATCCGAGGAAACCAGAGGAGCCCAGGAGACCGAGAAATTTCAGAGAACCGTCAAAAGCACTTCACACTTTCGACACAATCCCGCTGTATCATCGGTTCTGAAATGCAGATGGGCAGGATACAAATAGGAGGTATCAACCATGTATAACGACGAGAAGAATCTTTATCATTACACATATCGCAAGGACGGCAGCGAAACGGCTCAGCCGGAGAGCAACCATCCCACCGTGGATGAACAGATCCACAACTATCAGGCGGGCCCCCAGCAGCCCGTGCAGGAGATGAAGCCTGTGAAAAAAGACCGTAAGGGCATGAAGCTGGTGGCGCTGGCCCTGGTGTGTGCCCTGCTGGGCGGCGCCGTGGGCGGCGGTATCGTCTGGGGCGTGGGCCGCAGCGGCGGCAGCACCTCCGTCAATGTCAGCAGCCGCCAGGCTACCGAGGTGGCACTCAAGCAGGTGGACGGCAAGACGGAGATGAGCGACGCGGAGGTTTACGCCGCCACCGTCAATTCCACCGTCTCCATCAACTCCACCTCCACCACCAACTTCTACGGCCATCAGGTGCAGTCCGCTTCCGCCGGTTCCGGATTCATTCTCACGGCGGACGGCTACATCGTCACCAATCACCACGTCATCGACGGTGCCAGCACCGTGAAGGTCACCCTCTATAACGGCGACACTTACGATGCCGCCATCATCGGCAGCGACGAGGATTACGATATCGCCGTGCTGAAGATCGACGCCAGCGGCCTCCAGCCTGTCACCGTCGGTGACAGTGATAAGCTGAACGTGGGCGACCACGTGCTGGCCATCGGCAACCCCCTGGGTGAGCTGACCTTCTCCATGTCCGGCGGCATGGTCTCCTGCGTGAACCGGGCCATCAACGTCTCCGGCACGCCCTTCAACATGATCCAGACGGATGCCTCCATCAACCCCGGCAACTCCGGCGGCCCCCTGCTCAACAGCTACGGTGAAGTGGTGGGCATCGTCTCCGCCAAGTACTCCAGCGACAGCAGTGAGGAATCTGTGGAGGGCCTGGGCTTCGCCATCCCCATCAACGATGTCATGAGCATGATCGAGGACATCATGACCAACGGCTATGTCACCGATAAGCCCTATCTGGGTGTCACCGCCGGCACCATGAATGCCCAGATGGCCCAGCAGACCGGCCTCACCGAGGGCGTTTACATCTACTCTGTGGAAGAGGGCGGCGCTGCTGCCAAGGCCGGTATCCAGGTGGGCGACGTCATTACCAAGGTGGGCGACACCACCATCACCTCCATGGAGGATCTGACGGCGGCCAAGAAACCCTATTCCGCCGGTGATACCACGGAGTTCACCATTTACCGTCAGGGCAAGACCCTGACCGTGAATGTCACCTGGGATTCCGTCCCTGCCGACCAGCAGACGGTTTCCACCCAGGATGAGAGTACCCAGGATGAAAGCGGCAACTCCTACAATCCCTATGAGGACTTCTTCGACTACTTCTTTGGAAACGGCTTCAGCGGCTCCAGCAGCCGTGACGCCACCTGAGGCAGGAAGCCCCCTGCGGACTGAGAGCGGTTTCGCGGCAACAGCTGCGGAGAAGGCAAAGCTGCTCATGCGGCAGTCCGGTCAGAGGTTCAGATAGCAGGAAACCGATTCGGTAGAACATACGACAAAAAAGCGAACCGTGTCAGACACGGTGCGCTTTTTGGCATGTGTGGGAAGGCAGGAAACGGCTAATCCAGGAAATAGCCCAGGGAGTGGAATACCTCCGAGAGTTTTCCGTCGTCCAGGATCCGGATGCGCCGGTACTCCTGAGAGAGGATGCCCGCTTCCCGGAACCGTTTGAGGATCCGGGTGACGGAGACCCGGCTCATACCGGTGATGGCGGCGATCTGTTCGTGGGTGTAGGCGATGACGGGGCCGCCGCTGGCATAGCAGGAGTGGAGGAAATAGGCAACCCGCTTGTCATCCTCCAGAAAATGGGTACAGCAGATGTAGTCCGAGAGCAGCGTGATGCGGCGGACAAAGTGGGCAAAGAGCTCCTGCAGGGGAAGGCCCTGGGCCTGCCAGAGCCGCAGGAATTCATTGGGAGGGAGGGTATAAAGCTCCAGAGGTGTGATGGCGGAGACGCTGACGATGACGCTGGGATGATCCATCAGGGCCTCGGAGCAGATGAGATTGTCCTGCCCGATATAGAAGAGGACGATCTCCTCCCCGGCGGGATTGAGACAGTAGGTACGGGCCTGCCCGCTGGCGATGAAGCCTACCCGTTGGGCGGGGGTGCCCTTTTCGAACAGCACTTCTCCGGCAGCAAAGCTGCGGCGGATCCCGTGGCGCAGGAACATCTCCTTGACCCGGGGCGTTACCAGGTTTTCACCGCTCATACAGACCCTCCTTTCTGAATTCCGGCATTTAATTTGGAATCATTTACAAAAACATTAACAGAAATTCGTGAAAAATGCAAGGGAGAATTGTATACCTTGTTACAATCTGGCATCTGGGTTCCCCGTAAACTGGAGAAAAAGAAACGCAAAAAGGAGGATGTTCTGATGCAGACGACCATGCGCGGTTTGGTGAAGGAGACCCCGGGCCCTGGGGGACTGGTGTATCATACGGACCTTCCCGTCCCGGAAGTGGGGGACGATGAGGTGCTCATCAAGGTGCACTGCACCGCCATTTGCGGAACGGATATGCACATCCTGGAATGGGATGACTGGTCTCAAAAGCGGATCCATCCCCCCGTGGTGCTGGGACATGAGACGGCGGGAGACATTGTGGCCGTAGGCAAAAACGTCACTACCCGCCATGTGGGGGACCGGGTTTCCTGTGAGTCCCACATCCCCTGCGGAGAGTGCTGGTTCTGCAAGAACGGTATGCCCCATATCTGCAAGAATGTCCAGCTTTTCGGCTGCACGCAGAACGGCGCCTTTGCCGAGTATGCCAAGATCAGGGAGGACTGCACGTTCCTGCTGGGTGATGACATTTCCTACGAGGCGGCCTGCATGTTTGAGCCCATGGGCGCCGGCGTCCACGGTGTGGAGGCGGCGGAGGTGGCCGGCAAGACCGTCCTGGTCAGCGGCTGCGGCCCCATCGGCCTCACGGCCATCAGCGCCAGCAAGACCTTTGGGGCAAAACAGGTCTTTGCCTGTGACCTGATTGATGAGAAGCTGGAAGTGGCCCGGAAGATGGGCGCCGACGCTGTGTTCAACAGCGGGCGCTGCAATCTGCCTGCGGAGATGAAAGCCCTCACCGGCGGCATCGGTGTGGATGTGGCCATCGACATTACCGGTGCAGCTCCCGCCATCAACACAGGGCTCAAGTGTGTGCGGGCAGCCGGGCGCATGGTGTGCGTGGGCCTGCCCAGCAAGCCTGTCACCCTGGAGGACATGACCGACGATCTCATCTACCGGGAAGTCCAGCTCACCGGCGTCTCCGGCCGGAAGATCTGGGAGACGTGGGAGGACTTCGCCAAGGTGGTGCAGGGCCCATGGTACAAAATGGATCAGGTCATCGGCGGCCGCTTTGCCCTGGAGGACTATGAAAAGGCCCTGGAGCAGATCCGCGCCGGCGTTCCGGGAAAGATGATCCTCTATCCCTGATCCCTCATACGAAACTGACCCGGGAGCGGTGTGCCGTTCCCGGGTGTCTTATGTCTCCGGCAGATGAAAAATCTCCTCCACCGGGGTGTTCAGAAGACGGGCCAGGCGCATGGCCAGCCCCAGTGTGGGGTCGTATTTATTGTTCTCAATGGCGTTGATGGTCTGGCGGGTGACCCCCAGAGCCTGGGCCAGGTCCTCCTGCCGGAAAGCGGCTGCCTTGCGCAGCTGACGGATGTTGTTTTCCATGGCCTCTTATACTCCCGTCAGCCCAAGCAGCACCATTCCCAGGACAACCAGTACCACCAGCCATGCCCAGCGCATGGCGCTCAGTTGAATGTGCAGTTCCATCTCATCCATTCTTTTCATTCCAATACCCCCCTGAATGTAAAATTCTTTTTACATCTTAAACATAGGATATCCGGGACTGAATGTCAAGACTTTTTTACATTTTCTTTTCCTTGCACTTTCCAGCCGGAAATGATACAATACAAAGTCGAAAATACGGCAAAGGAGATTTGCTTTTTATGAAATTAGGTATCGTGGGACTGCCCAACGTGGGCAAGAGCACCCTGTTCAACGCCATTACCAACGCCGGGGCGGAGAGCGCCAACTACCCCTTCTGCACCATCGATCCCAATGTGGGCATGGTGGCCGTTCCGGACGAGCGGCTGGACAAGCTGGCGGAGATATATGAGCCGGACAAGAAGACCCCCGCGGTCATCGAGTTCGTGGATATCGCGGGCCTTGTGAAGGGCGCCAGCCAAGGCGCGGGCCTTGGCAATAAGTTCCTGGCCAACATCCGGGAGACGGACGCCATTGTCCACGTGGTGCGCTGCTTCGACGATGAGAACATCATGCACGTGGTGGCGGACGCCGGTACCAACGTGCCGGTGGACCCCAAGGGGGACATCGAGACCATCGACCTGGAGCTGATCATGGCGGATCTGGAGATGGTGAACCGCCGGATCGAGCGGGCTACCAAGGCGGCCAAGGGCGACAAGAAGTTCCTCCATGAGGTGGAGGTCTTCAAGGGCCTGGCGGAGCATCTGGATGCCGGCAAGTCCGCCCGGACTTACGAGTGCTCCGATGAGGACATGGCGCTTATCGCCACCTCTGACCTGCTGAGCCTCAAGCCCATCATCTACGCTGCCAACACCGATGAGGAGGGATTCACCCATCTGGACGACAACCCCTACTATCAGCAGGTGAAGGCCATCGCCGATGCCGAGGGCGCCCAGGTGCTGCCCATCTGCGCCAAGCTGGAGCAGGACATCGCCGAGCTGGAGGGCGAGGAGAAGCAGATGTTCCTGGAGGAGCTGGGTGTGCAGGAGTCCGGTCTGGACCGGCTGATCAAGTGCTCCTACGCCCTGCTGGGCCTCATCTCCTTCCTGACCTACGGCAAGGACGAATGCCGGGCCTGGACCATCAAGAAGGGCACCAAGGCCCCCCAGGCCGCCGGAAAGATCCACACCGACATTGAGCGGGGATTTATCCGGGCGGAGGTCATTGCCTATGACGACATGATCAAGTACGGCAGCGTGGCTGCCGCCAGAGAGAAGGGCCTCCTGCGCAGCGAGGGCAAGGAGTATGTGGTGCAGGACGGCGACATGATCTACTTCCGCTTCAACGTGTAAAGTTGAAGAAATCTGTATTTGTGTTTTCTTGAAAATCCCGCCGGGGTTTCGGCGGGATTTTAATTTTATTTATTATAAAAATAAATATTGACTTTCATAAAATTAAAGTTTATATTAATTTTATGAAAGGGGCGTGAATGTATGGCCAACATGCCGGTCTGGATGGCGGAGCTGGAGGACGAGGATCTGACCTTCATCAAAAAATTTCTATTGGCGTCCGGATCCCTGAAAGAAGTAGCGTCGGTGTACGGCGTCAGCTACCCCACAGTGCGGCTGCGGCTGGATCGGCTGATCCAGAAGATCCAGCTGACGGAGAACGCAGAGGCGGATCCCTATGTGTCCCTGGTGAAGCGGCTGGCGGTGGATGACAAGCTGGATTTCGACACTGCCAAGATCCTGATTACCGCGTACCGCAAGACGAAGGAGGAGACTTGATATGGAAATGGCAACAAGGGTAATATGGGTTACCCTGATCGTACTGCTGGTGTTGGTGGTGGGCGGCATCCTGCTGCAGATCTTCCTCTCCAAGCGGGAGAGTAAGTGGCCGGGGCTGGTGCTGCCGGTGATCTCCTTTTTGTGGTCGCTGCTGTACCTCTTCAATCTGATGGATACCGGCAGCGTGGTGCGAAATATCCTGATGGCGATTTTGACGATCCTGCTGACCAATATCCCCACGCTGGTGCTGCTGGCCATTTACTGGGCGGTGCGGGAGAAGCGCCGCAAGCGCAGTGAGATCGAAAAAATGAACATCGACGACCTGTAAGGGAAAAGACCGCCTCCCGGCAGGGGGCGGTCTTTGGCCTGTCGAAGCGCTTCTCCACAGGAAAGCCTCGCAGAGTTCCGTCGTCCGCAGACGACGGAATCAAATGGAATTCCGTCATTCCCGGGGACATGCGCCTCGGGAATGACACTTCTCATGACGGGCGGGGTGACAATTTCCCAAGAAATCGAACCCCGCCCATCATGCAGCCCTTTGTCTAAAAAGGCCAACGGGCCTTTTTAGACAGCGACAAGACCGCCTCCCGGCAGGGGGGGCGGTCTGGTTTTAGTCGTGGGCACGGGGCAGGTTCCAATGGAAATAGGCAGAGAGGAAGCGGATAAGGATCACTACGGCGGTGCCGCCCAGAATGGCGGGCAGCTCTCCCCACACTGCCCAAAGCCCCACGCAGGTAAGGGCCCCGGCCAGGGAGGCGGAGGCATAGACGTGTTTGACGAAGATGTAGGGGGTGTCCCCGGCCATGATGTCCCGCAGCACCCCGCCGCCTACGCCGGTGACCACCCCAACGAACACCAGCAGAAACAAGGTGGGATCCGGGGTGCTGGAGTAGGCGATGCGGATGCCCATAACAGTGAAGATTCCCAGGCCCACGGAGTCCATCACCAGCAACGTCAGGTCGTAGAGCCGGTGGTCCCACATGAGGAGCCGCCGGATGCCCGGCAAAAACAGCACCAGGGAGGTACCCAGGGCCACCAGGGCATAGATGGGGTCCTGGAAGGTGGCGGGAGGTGTGTTGCCCAGGATCACGTCCCGGATGACGCCGCCGCCCACGGCGGTGGTGAGCCCCAGGATGCACACGCCGAAAAGATCCATGTTCTTTTTCAGGCCTGTAATGGCGCCGGAGACGGCGAAGGCCAGGGTGCCCGCCAGCTCCAGGATCAAAAGGAAGGTATCCACACCGCCACCTCACGAAACCCCGTCCCGGACCATTTCCATAAAGGCGGAGGCCGCGGCTGTGGGGGTCACGTCCCGCAGGGTGCACATATCCACGCTGCGGGCGGGAATCTCAAAGTCGGTTTTCAGCAGGCGGATCTCCCCGGCGTCCAGGGAGTCCTGTACGAACTCCAGCGTCACGCCGGCAACGCCCAGGCCGATGCGGGCCAGGGACACCAGAAGGCTTCGGGAGGAGAGCTCGATCTCCGGCGTCAGCGTGACGCCGCTTTTGAGAAAATACTGCTCCAAAAACACCCGGCTGCTGGCCTTGCGCTCCAGGAGGATCAGGGGGAAAGCCGCAATCTCCTGGCAGGAGTACACATGGTCAAAGTCGCAGTCGTATCCGCTGCCTGCCACGAAAACGGAGTGGGTGGCAAAGCAGGGCCAGTGGTGCAGGGCGGGGTCTGCCGGGGAGGAGGCAAAGGCGATATCCACCGTGCCGGACTTCAGCAGGCTCAAAACCTTGGCGCTGCGGCCGCTGACGATTTTCAGCCGGATGCCCGGGTGTTGGCGGTGGAAGGCGTCCAGGTATTTGGTGAGGAAGAAGCTGGTGACGGTGTCGCTGGCACCGATGACCAGAGTACCCAGCAGCAGCTGCTGAGCCTGGGAGAGCTTGTCCTCTCCCGTGGCAATGAGGCCCAGGGCGCTGCGCACGTACTGGTAGAGCATCTGACCCTCGCCGGTGAGGGTCACGCCCCGGGGGCTGCGGGCAAAGAGGCGGGCCTGCAGCGCCGTTTCCAGCTGCTTAATGGACTGGCTCACGGCAGACTGGGAGATATACAGGTTTTTCGCCGCCACGGAGATGTTGCCGGTGTCGGCCACTTCCTTGAATACGCGGTATAATTCCAGTTTGACAGCCATGGGAACCTCCTGGGATAAGACTTTCTTATTGTGACGACACTATTATAAGCAATGTCCCGACGGGACGCAAGGCGTGGGGAAAATTTTGTGAAGTCCTTTGCATCGGGGATGATTTTTGTTATACTTACCCATTAGAGTTGAAAAACGGAGGAACGCTATGCTTTATCATGTGCTGGCTGTGGGAGATGTGGTGTCGGAGCCCGGGCTCCGGCAGCTGGAGCGGCACCTGCGGCCCCTGCAAAAACTGAAAAACATCTCTTTTACCGTGGTCAACGGGGAGAACGCTGCGGCAGTGGGACTGCTGCCGGAGCATGCCCAGCGCATTTACGACGCCGGAGCGGATGTAGTGACCCTGGGCAACCACACCTTCGGCAAGCAGCAGATCGCCCCGTACCTGGACGACGTGGCCTGGCTGCTGCGTCCCGCCAACTTCACCGGACGGGCCCCGGGCCGGGGCTGCGGCATCTATGACCTGGGGGCTGTGCGGATCCGGGTGGTGAACCTCATCGGACGCTGCGGCCTCAGCTGGGGGGCGGACAACCCCTTTACCACGGTGGACAAGCTCCTGGGAGAGGGAGAGGCGGACTTCACCCTGGTGGACTTCCATGCGGAGGCCACCAGCGAAAAGCTGGCCATGGGCTATTATCTGGATGGGCGGGTGTCCGCCCTGTGGGGGACCCACACCCATGTACCCACCGCCGATGAGCGGGTATACCCCAAGGGCACCGGCTATATCACGGATCTGGGCATGACCGGCGCGGTGGAATCCGTGCTGGGCATCGAGCCCTGGCAGTCGGTGGAGACGTTTTTGGGCGGGCTCCCGGGCCGGTACAAGACGCCCCAGGGCCCTGCCAAGCTCCAGGGGGCGGTATTCACCCTGGACAGCACCACGGGGCTGTGCGTGGATGTGGAGCGGGTGGATATCCGATAAAAACAACCAAAAAATCCAGGGCCGGAGGACGGCCGGAGAGGAAGAATCATCATGTCCATTGAGAAAGTGAGAGCGTATTTTCAGGGATTCGGCGTCGCAGACCGGATCATGGAGTTTCCCGTCTCCTCCGCCACGGTGGAGCTGGCGGCCCAGGCCCTGGGGGTGGAGGGCGCCCGCATCGCCAAGAGCATGAGCTTCAAGATCGGAGAGGATCCCATCATCATCGTCATGGCCGGAGACGCCCGGGTAGACAATTCCAAGTACAAGGCCCAGTTCCACACCAAGGCCAAGATGCTCACCCACGAGGAGGCACATGAACTCATCGGCCACGATGTGGGCGGCGTGTGCTCCTTTGCCCTGCCGGAGAACGTGAAGACCTATCTGGATGTTTCCCTCAAGCGCTTTGCAACGGTGTTCCCTGCGGCGGGCAGCAGCAACAGCGCCATCGAGTTCACCTGCGAGGAGCTGGAGCGCTACTCCTCCAACTTCGTAGAGTGGGTGGATGTGTGCAAGGGCTGGCAGGCGGAGTGAGCACCTGACCGAAAGATGATAAGAGGGGGGAGACCATGTTCAAATTCATCCACGGGGCAGACTTTCATCTGGACAGCGCTTTCGGCGCCCTGACAGCTCAGCAGTCCGCCGCCCGCCGCCGGGAGAGCCGGGAACTGGTGTTCCGCCTGGCAAACTACGTCAATACCCACGGTATTTCCTTGGTGCTGCTGGCAGGCGATCTGCTGGACGGCACCAGTGTGTTCCGGGAAACCGGTGAGCAGCTTGCCGATGCCCTGGGCCGCATGGAGGCTCCGGTGTGCATCGCCCCGGGCAACCACGACTGGTATGGTTCCGGCAGTGTCTGGGAGACGGTGGATTGGCCGGAGAATGTCCATATTTTTAAGGAGAATGCCATGACACCCCTGGAGCTGCCGGAGCTGGGGGCCGTGATCCACGGGGCGGCCTTTACCGCGCCGGAGCAGGCGGGGAGCCTGCTGGCGGGCTTTGCGGCTCCGGAGGACGGCAAGATCCACCTGGGGCTTCTTCACGGAGACACCGGGGACACCGGGAGCCGCTACGATCCCCTGCGCCGGGAGGAGATCGCCGCCAGCGGCCTTGCATACCTGGCGCTGGGCCATGTCCACAAGCGCATGGAGCCGGAGTCAGCCGGCAGAACGTTATGGGCCTGGCCGGGCTGCCTGGAGGGAAGGGGCTTTGACGAGCTGGGGGAAAAGGGCTTTTACGAAGGTACCGTCTCCGATGAGGGAACGGTGTCGGTGCAGTTTGTCCCCTTTGCCCGGCACCGCTATGAGATTTTAAAGGTGGACGTCACCGGACGGAATCCCCGCTCCGCCGTGGAGGCGGCGCTGCCGGAGGAGACGGCGGGGGACCTGTACCGCATTCTTCTTACCGGAGAGACCGGGGAGCAGGGGGCGGGTGCAGACGCCATCCGGGAGGCCCTGGCAGACCGGTTCTACGCCCTGGAGGTCCGGGATCACACCCGGATGGCCCAGGATGTCTGGGCCCGGGCGGGGGAGGACTCTTTGCGGGGCCTCTTTTTGCGGGAGCTGCGTACAAAGCTCCAAAGCGCCGGAACGGAGGAGGAGCGCCAGACCGTCACCCGGGCGGCCCGCTTCGGCCTGGCGGCGCTGGATCACAGAGACTTGGAGTGAAACATATGAAGCGCGTGTTACTCATCGGTACCGGCGGCACCATCGCCTCCCAGGTCACCGATGACGGCCTGGCGCCGGAGCTGACCACGGAGCAGCTGCTATCCCACCTGCCCACTGTGTCGGAGATCTGCCGGGTGGAGTGCTTGCAGCTTTTGAATCTGGACAGCACCAACATCGCCCCGGCCCACTGGCTGGAGATGGCAAAGTGCGTCCGGGAACACTATGAGGACTATGACGGGTTCGTCATCACCCACGGCACCGATACCATGGCCTATACGGCGGCGGCCCTCAGCTACCTCATTCAAAAGAGCCCCAAGCCCATCGTGCTTACGGGAGCCCAGAAGCCTATGGGCTTTGACTCCACAGACTCCAAGGTGAACCTGACGGACGCCCTGCGGTGCGCCACGGAGGATCTGCCGGGGGTGTCCATTGTCTTTAACGGCAAGGTGATTTTGGGCACCCGGGCCAAAAAGACCCGGTCCAAGAGTTTTCGGGCTTTTTCCAGCATCAACTTTCCGGAGCTGGGGGTGCTGCGGGACGGCGTGCTGCTGCGCTACATCCGGCAAAGCTGCGGCGCCCGGCCGGTATTTTACGATACGCTGGATCCCAAGGTGGCCCTTTTGAAGCTGGTGCCCGGTGCGGGCCGGGAGGTGGCGGATTTTCTGCTCTCGCGCAACGACGCCCTCATTATCGAGAGCTTCGGCGTGGGCGGCCTCCCCGAGGCTGGGGGATTTTTCGAGTGCGTCCGGGACTGGATGGACAAAGGAAAGACTGTGGTTCTTACCACCCAGGTGGAAAACGAGGGCAGCGACCTGGGGGTGTACCATGTGGGCCACCGGCTGAAAACCGACCTGGGGGTTCTGGAATCCTACGATATGACCACCGAGGCGGTGACCGCCAAGCTCATGTGGATCCTGGGCCGCACCCAAGACCGCCGGGAGGTAGAGCGGCTTTTCTACACGCCGGTGGCCGGGGATATCCTGTGGCCTGCGGAGTGAGCCGGAGCCGGAACGAACATCCATGAAAAAACCGCTGTCGAAAGACAGCGGTTTTCTGATTCAAGACAGATTATGTTTGTTCCGACAGCCAGGCCAGAAAACTCTCCGCCGTGTCCAGCTGGCGGTCGTCCATGGTGCGCAGGTACTGGGCGATGGTTTTCCAGCGTTCCTCCTGCCGGGATGTTCCCACCAGGAACTCGTCCGGGGTGGTTTCCAGAGCTGCTGCCAGACGCATAATGACTTCCGTGGAGGGGATGGAAGTGGCCCGCTCAATGTTGGAGAGATACTGTTCACTAATATCGGCGCGTTCTGCTACTTTCATCTGCGTCAATTTGAGCTTTTTTCTGCGCCGCGCAATGCGCCCACCGATCAGATGATAGTCCAATTCCATATCTGGATACCTCCGGTTGAGATGTACCTATCATATTTGTTAGACATCTTCCCCTAGAATGGACTAAAAATTTGAAATCAAACTTGACGTAAAGAAAACTAAAATTTATAGTTTAATTATCAACTCATAATTGGGAGGTATTATCATGTATCAGGAGATGTATACCCATCTGTTCAACGCGGTTACGGATGCTCTGGCGGCTCTGGAAGCACACAATTACGGGCAGGCGGAGCAGCTGCTGCGGCAGGCCTAGCTGTGGACGGAGGAGCGGTATTTACAGGGAGAATTGTCCCCTTGACAGAGAAACACCAAAGTGATATAGTGTCCTCGAATTTGAAAAAAGGCATGGAAAAGGACGCCGTCCGGGGAAGACAGAAGAGAGAAGCCGCCATAGGCTGCAAGCGGCTTTTGCCCCAACCGGAACCGGCTACCGCCTTGGAGCCGCCCACCGATATGTAGGCTGGGACGGGACCTCCCGTTACAGAGGACACGAGCGGCGCACCGCAAGGGGCGCAAGCAGGGTGGAACCGTGGAGCGTACCGCTTCACCCCTGAATGACTCTCAGGGGTGAAGCGTTTTTTCTTTACCCCGACCATTGGAAAGGAGCATTCCCCATGAGCGAGGAAAACAAGCAGTATACCTTTGAAGACGAGACCTACCGGAAAACCTATTGGCACACCTGCTCCCACGTGCTGGCCCAGGCTGTCAAGCGCCTGTATCCCGAGGTGAAGCTGGCCATCGGCCCCTCCATCGACGAGGGCTTCTACTATGATATGGACTCTCCCTTCCCCTTTACTCCGGAGATCATGGAGCAGATTGAGGGCGAGATGCGCAAGATCTGCAAGGAGAAGCTGAAGCTGGAGCGGTTCGAGTTGCCCCGGGAAGAGGCTGTCAAGTTCATGGAGGAGAAGGGCGAACCCTACAAGGTGGAGCTGATCAATGACCTGCCCGCCGACGCCCACATCTCCTTCTACAAGCAGGGCGAGTTCACCGACCTGTGCGCCGGCCCTCACCTGGACTCCACCGGCCGCATCAAGGGCAACGCCATCAAGCTGACCGCCTGCA
>NZ_DAWBAJ010000038.1:0-19210 GCF_052306735.1 Dysosmobacter sp.
GAGGAGGGGCCGGTGAGCTTGCCGGCATGGACAGACTCCACCCACTTGCAGAACTCGATGTCGTAGGCCTCGATGAAGCGCTCCTTCCAGTCGGTCATGATGGGCATGCACTCGGCGGGCTTCACGCTGTCCCAACCGGAGGGACGGGAGCGGCACACCACAGCATAGGGGTCGGGCAGCTTCACGGTGCCGTTCTCACAGACCACCTCGCACTGAATGTCGTAGCCGTAGCCGTCGGCCACCTGGACCTCCACGTCAATGAAGCAGCCCTTCTTGGTGCGCATCAGCATCACCTGGGGGTTGTCATAGCCCTTGTTGGAGTTGGAGGACTGACGAACCTTCACGCACTGGACGTCCTCATACTCGTCGTCCAGCAGCCAGCGGCAGATGTCCAGCTCGTGGATCGCCACGTTGGTGACGCCGTTCTCGGTCTTGAAGCCCGGGCCCTGGGAGACGTTGCGGTGGCAGGCCTTGATGAGCAGGGGCTTGCCCAGCTCGCCGGAGTCGATGATGCGCTTCATCTCGGCGTAGCCGCGGTCATAGTGGCGCATGAAGCCCACCTGCACCAGCCGCTTGCCGATCTCCTGCTCGCGCTTGATGATGTCCTCGCAGTCGGCGGCATTCTGGGAGAGGGGCTTTTCGCAGAAGCACCACTTCTCCTCGGCCAGGGTCTTCATCACATAGTCATGATGGGTGGGATCGATGGAGGTGATGACCACAGCCTCCACCTCGGGATCCTTGATCATGCCGTCGCAGTCGTTGCCGAAGGAGCGGATGCCGTACTTGGCAGCCGTCTCGTCGGCGGCAGCGGCCACATAGTCGCTGACGGCCACCACGGTGGCGCCGGGGACGGTCTCAATGATGCGCCGGCAGTGATCCTTGCCGATGGCGCCGCAGCCGATGATGCCGATTTTCAAAACCTGATCCATGATGATTACCTTCCTTTATCAAAAATGATGTAGGGATGCCATTAACCTGTGCGGAAATGTTGCTGCCCGGAACTCTGATCATTTTCGCCGCGGCGTATACGTGGCGAAAATTCCCTGACTCAGCCGCCCTGGGCGGCGTCCACCAGAGGCCGATGTCTCTGGTGAGGGGGAAGTTGAGGGGGAGCAAGCTCCCCCTCGAGAGCCTTAGTACTTTCTCGCGTCCTTCACGTGGGCCAGATGGTCGGCGTAGGCGTCCAGGTTCTCCTGGCGCTCGGAGACCTCGGTGTCGCCCACACGCCACCAGGAACCATAGCCGTCGGTCATGGTCTTGGGCAGGACCTTGATGTCGAAGAGCACGGGGCGGTTCTTCACCTTCTTGGCGTCCTCGAAGGCAGCCACCAACTCCTCCATCGTGTGGATGGAGTAGGACTTGCAGCCGTAGCCCTCCGCCACCTTGGCGTAGTCGATGTCCATGAAGTTGCCGAAGAGGCCGTCCTTATTGCGGTAGCGCAGTTCCGTGCACAGCGTGACGTTGCCGTGGCCCACCTGGAGGTTGTTGATGCAGCCGAAGCTGGCGTTGTCGAAGAGGCAGATGTTGACCTTCTTGTGCTCCTGGCAGGCAGTGATGAGCTCGCCGTGGAGCATGTTGAAGCTGCCGTCGCCGCAGAAGGCATAGACTTCCCGCTTGTCGCCGATGGCCAGCTTCACACCCAGGGCGCCGGCCACCTCATAGCCCATGGTGGAATAGCCATACTCCATGTTATAGGTATCCACGGCACGGGGGCGCCACATGCGCTGCATATCACCGGGCAGAGAGCCGGCGGCGCCGATGGCCACATCGTTGTCGTCCATCATGGCGTTGATGGCGCCCAGGACAGCGGTCTGGGTCAGCTGGGCGCCCAGATCCTTGGCAAAGCGCTTGGCAGAGTCGGCGTTGGCGTCATTGATGATGGGCTTCCAGCTCTTCTTGTCCTCGAAGGTGAAGCCGTCCAGACGCTCCAGCTCCTTGTTCCACTTCTCCTTGGCAGCGGCGATCTCGGTGGTATAGCCGCTCTTGTAACCCTCCAGCAGCTTCTCCAGCCGGGGCAGGGCGTCCTTGGCATCGGCCACCACGGGGATGGCGTCCATCTTCAATGCCTGGAACTCGGAGACGTTGATGTTGACGAACTTGCAGGTATCCTTGAAGAGCCACTTGGAGGAGGTGGTGAAGTCGGTGTAGCGGGTACCTACACCGATGACCAGGTCCGCCTTCTTGGCGATATCGTTGGCAGCGGAGCAGCCGGTGACGCCCAGGCCGCCCAGGTTCAGAGGATGGGTCCAGACGATGGCGCTCTTGCCCGCCTGGGTCTCGCCGAAGGGGATGTTCAGCGTCTCGGCAAAGTGACGGAACTCCTCATGGGCCTCGGAGTAGCGGACGCCGCCGCCGCAAACCAGCATGGGCCGCTTGGCCTTGCGGATGGCCTCCGCCGCGTCGGCCAGGGCGGCCTCGGTGGCGGGACGGCGCTCCAGGCGCCAGACGCGCTTTTTGAAGAAGCTCTCGGGATAGTCATAGGCCTCGCCCTCCACGTCCTGGGGCATGGCCACACACACGGCGCCGGTGTTGGCGGGATCCGTCAGTACCCGGAAGGCGGAGATCATGGCGCTCATGAGCTGCTCGGGACGGACAATGCGGTCCCAGTAGCGGCACACGGCCTTGAAGGCGTCGTTGGTGGAGATGGAGAGGTTCTGGGTCTGCTCCACCTGCTGGAGCACGGGGTCCGGCTGGCGGCAGGCGTACACGTCGCCGGGCAGCACCAGCACGGGGATGTTGTTGGCGGTGGCGGTGCCGCAGGCGGTGACCATATTGGCAGCACCGGGGCCCACGGAAGACGTGACGGCAAAGATCTGCTTGCGCTTCATCTGCTTGGCAAAGGCCACAGCCGCCTGGGCCATGCCCTGCTCGTTCTTGCCCTGGTAGACTTCCAGGTGCTTGGCCTCCTGGCTCAGCGCCTGGCCCAGGCCCACCACGTTGCCGTGGCCGGGGATGATGAACATGCCGCGGACGAAGCGGCTCTGCACGCCGTCCACCTCAATATACTGATTTTCCAGGAAACGGACCAGGGCCTGCGCCATGGTCAAACGCACGGTTTTCATCGTTGCTTACCTCCTCGTTGTTTATCCCTGATAGATGTGCTCGTTGGCGTCGGCCTTCCAGAGCCACTCGTGCTCCTTATCGTCGATGCGGGTCTTCAGCCAGGGATCCCCGTCCAGATGGCGGATACCCCAGGCGTAGCACATGGCGTAGCCGGGCGCGGCAGTCTGGGAGTGGAAGCCGTGGTTGATGACGGCACATCCGTTGTGGCCGGTCTTGTAGATCTCGCCGTTGGCAAAGCCCGCTCCGAAGCCCTGGGGATAGTCAAAGCGGTAGAAGTACACCTCCGGCTGGGGATGATGATGGGGCGGATAAGAAGACCACTTGCCGGGATGGTTCAAAACCTCGCCCAGGACCATTTTGGAGAATGGGGCGTTGTCATAATCGAAGAAGGTCTTGATCTCCCGCTCCATGCAGCCCAGGAGCTCGCCGTTGCAGCCGGCGTGCTGGGTCTGGACCGTCTCGGGGGTATACATGACCGCCTGATAATCGGTGTCGTTCACCGTCTTTTGGATGTACAGCTCACTGTGGGCGTGGGCGGTGAGGACGATCTTGGTCTTGCGGGGAGCCAGCAGGCAGAATGCCTCATGGTGGAAGCAGTCCGGCCGGTCCGCCTCGCAGGTCTGATCGCCCCACTGATAGGTCACGGTGCCGGAGAACAGCAGCACGGCAGTCTCCTTCTCCGCCTCCTCGATGGTGTAGGTATCTCCTGCCTCCATCAGCAGAAGGCCCACGTCCATCTGGGTGCCCATATCGTCCTTGGCCATGTCGATATAGGCATTATAGCCGTTCTTCAGTTCCGCGTTTTTGTTAAAATAGGCCATTTCCAGTCATCTCCTATTCAAAATACAGTTGACAGTGCTCCGGAAGGGGGCCAACGGACCTTACAGCCCGGTGTGCTCGCGGATGTACTTGCGGGCCTTAATGGCGTACTCCAGAGGATTGGCCTTGGCGGGATCCTGCTCCGCCTCCACCAGCAGCCAGCCCTGGTAGCCGGCATCCGCCAGGACTTTGAACACGGGATCGAAGTCCACATTGCCGTCGCCGGGAACGGTGAAGGCACCGTTGCGGACGGACTGCAGGAAAGACCAGTTGTTCTTCCGGGCTTCTTCCACCACCGGCAGGCGCATATCCTTGAGATGGACGTGGCCCACACGATCCACATACTTCTTCAGCATGGCCAGGGGATCCTCGCCGGCAAAGGTAAAGTGGCCGGTATCATAGCAGAGGAACACATACCGGGGATCGGTGTTGGCCATCATGCGGTCCGTCTCCTCGCTGGTCTGAACCACGGTGCCCATGTGATGATGGAAGCACAGCTTGAAGCCGCGGTCCGCAGCCACCTTGCCCAGCTTGTTGAGACCGTCGCAGAAGCGGTCCCACTCGGCGTCGTCCATCACGTGCTTATGACCGCCGGTGAGGATGGGGGTATCCACCTGGCCCTGGATGGAGTAGCTCTGCTCGCTGACATTGATGTGGTTGGCGCCCACGGCAGCCAGGAAGTCCAGGTTGGCGATGAAGTCCTTCTCCACCTCCTCATAGGGCTTGGTCAGCAGGAAGGAGGAGAACCAGCGGCTGGCAATGCGCATCCCCCGCAGATCCAGCGCCTTTTTCAGCTCCACGGGATCCGTGGGATATTTGTTGCCGATCTCGCATCCGGTGAATCCCGCCAGGGCCATCTCGCTGACGGTCTGCTGGAAGGTGTTCTCCCCACCCAGCTCCGGCATATCGTCGTTGCACCAGCCGATGGGTGCGATTCCCAGGAAAACGTTCTTCTGATCAAACATAAGAGATCCTCCTTATATAAAATCATCTGTTTTGGGAGTCTCCCGAAACCGGGCGCCGCGGCCCCATTCCGGGCTTTGGACGAAAGCTGCACCCTGTGTCCGTTCACACAGTCATCCGCACCGCCTTGTCCCAACCGTTTGTACTATTATGAAAGTATCATCGTTGCCGTGGAAAATCAAGTTCTTTTGAAGCCGCTCAGGATTTTTTCCGATTTAGCCAAAGGCGATTCCGGTTTTTTTATGGATATGACAGCGCCATTCTGTGTCCCCACACAGAATCTCTCTTGTCATTTCACAAAAACACATCACAGGTTCCTTGTACAATTCCCATAAAGGCCAAGCGTCGTTTGTACATCCGCTACAAATTCTCCCTGCATTTTTATAGGAATTTATACAGAATTTACACATTCTATTGACTATGTGAGCGGGCACATGTTAAAATTGGTTCCAATGATACCGGATCCGGTTTTCCAAAATATTCTGCCTTCCGGCTCCGGAATTCAATGTAAAGGAGAAAAGAAGTACCATGAAAAAACTCTTTGCTATGCTCCTGTCCCTTGCCATGGTCCTGTCCCTGGCAGCCTGCGGTGGCACTACCACGGAAGAGACCACCACCGACGACACCACCACTGAAGAGACCGGCGATGCTGGTGCTGCCAGCGACATCGAAGTTGCCGTTGTCCTCAAGACCCTGTCCTCTGAGTATTGGGGCTATGTGAAGGCCGGCTGCGACGCTGCCGCCGCTGACCTGGGCATCTCCGTCAACGTGGTTGGCCCCGGCGCTGAGAGCGACATTGAAGGCCAGGTCTCTATGATCGAGCAGCAGATCGGTGCCGGCTGCGACGCTATCGTCTGCGCTCCCAACGACGCCAGCGCTGCCGGCGCTGCCCTCCAGGCCGCTATCGACCAGGGCATCCCCGTTCTGGCTGTTGATACCAACGTGGGCATCGACGGTCAGACCTGCTTCGTGGGCACCTCCAACGTGGACGCTGCCTATGAGGGCGCCAAGTGGGCCATCGAGCAGGTTGGTGCCGACGCCAAGGCCGTCATCATCTACGGCCAGGAAGGCGACAACACCTCCAACATGCGCCGTGAGGGCTATCAGAAGGCCTGCGACGAGGCTGGCGTTGAGGTCCTGGACGCTCTGTCCGGCCAGAACACCACCGACGGTGCTACCAAGACCATGGAAGACATGCTGAACGCTCACCCCGGTGAGATCAAGATGGTCTTCTGCCACAACGACGATACCGCTATCGGCGCCATGAACGCCTGCAAGAACGCCGGTGTCACCGACGTCACCATCGTTGGCTTCGACGGCAACGAGTCCGCCGTGGATCTGATCCTGGCTGGCGAGCTGATCAAGGCTACCGTGGCTCAGCAGCCCTATGAGATGGGCTATCAGGTGGTTGAGGCCGCTGTGAAGGCCATCAACGGCGAGACCGTGGAAGAGACCATCAACGCCCCCGTTGAGGTCGTCACCGCTGAGAACGGCCAGGCTTACCTGGACAACCTGGCTTCCATGAAGGGCTAAGCGCTCTGCTTTTGAAAACTGCATTGTCGCTACATAGCTGACAAACTGATGGAGGATATGGCGGCAGAAGCATCTGCCGCCATTCCTCTTGACATGCTCCCCCCGCCGGAGCGGGGATCCGCAAGAAATCAGGAAAATGGAATCGAGGTAATGACATGAGCGAATACGTCGTTGAACTGAGGAATATTACCAAGCTTTTTCCTGGTGTCGTCGCATTGAAGAATATGTCCATTGGCATCAGACCCGGTGAGATCCACGGTCTGATCGGAGAAAACGGCGCCGGCAAATCCACACTGATCAAGGTACTCACCGGCGTCCACACTCCGGAGGAGGGAGACATCTTTGTTGACGGCCAGAAGGTCGTTTTCAAGAACCCTGTTCAGTCCCGGGAAGCGGGCATCGCCTGCGTCTATCAGGAGCTGAATATTGTCAAGCAACTGCCTGTCACGGATAATATTTTCATGGGGCGCGCCGTGAAAAAGGGTCTCCTTCTGGATTACCCCAGAATGTACAAGGAGGCCGAGGAAGCCCTGAAGACTCTGGGCCATCCTGAAATCGACGTCAAGATGGAGTGCGGCAAGCTGGGCGTCGGCCAGCAGCAGATGGTGGAGATCGCCAAGGCCGTCTCTCTGGACGCCAAGCTCATCATCATGGATGAGCCCACCTCTTCCCTGGGCAAGGAGGAGATCGAGCAGCTGATGGAAACCGTCCGCGGCCTGAAGGCCAAGGGCGTGGCCATTCTGTTTGTCTCCCACAAGCTGGAAGAACTCTTTGCGCTGTGCGACCGCGTCACCGTTATGCGTGACGGCGAGCACATCGTCACCGAGGATATCGCCAACATGACGGAGGATTCCCTCATCACCGCCATGGTAGGCCGTACCCTGGACAACCTCTATCCCAAGGAATTCGGCACCAAGGGCGACGTGTGGCTGGAGGCCAAGAACCTCAACGAGGCCGGCGTGCTCCACGATGTCTCCTTCAAGGCCTATGCCGGCCAGATCACCGGCTTTGCCGGCCTGGTGGGTGCCGGACGGACTGAAACCATGCGAGCCATCTTCGGCGCCGACAAACTGGACGGCGGCGAAGTTTACATCAAGGGAGAGAAGGCCCATATCCACTCTCCCAAAGACGCCATCAAAAAGAAGATTGCCTTCCTCACCGAAGACCGCAAGGGCCAGGGCCTGGTATTGTCCCTGGATGTGCGCACCAATCTGATCCTGGCCAATATGAAGGGCTTTTCCAACGGGCCTTTCCTGGACAGCAAGCAGATCGAGAAGGCCGGCCAGGAAAACGTGGCTTCCCTGAAGATCAAGACCCCCTCTCTGGACGAGGTTACCGCCCAGCTTTCCGGCGGCAACCAGCAGAAAGTGGTTATCGGCAAGTGGGTCAACACCGACGCCGACATCTTTATCTTTGACGAGCCCACCCGTGGTATCGACGTGGGCGCCAAGATCGAGGTCTACCACGTGATGAATGATCTGGTCAAAGCCGGAAAGTGTGTGATCATGGTCTCCTCCGAACTTCCGGAGATCCTGGCCATGAGCGACCACGTGGTGGTCATGCGGGGCGGCCGGGTCATGGCCAATATCGACCGTGACACTCCGCACTTCAACTCTGAAGACATCATGAAAGCGGCCTGGGGAGGAGAGTTAGACTAATATGAAAAAGAACAATTCTGCCAAAGAACTGCTGCAGAAGCTGGGAACGCTGATGGCGCTGATCATCCTGATCGTGATCTTCTGCGTCATCATGCCCGACAAGTTCCCGCGGGTCAGCAACGTCATGAACATTCTCAAGCAGGCATCCATCAACTGCCTCATTGCCTCCGGTATGCTGTGCGCTCTGATCACCGCCGGCATCGACCTGTCTGTGGGCTCCAACTGCGTACTGTGCACCTGCACCATCGGCGTGCTGATGCAGAACTTCGGCATTACCAATGCCTTCCTGCTGGCCATCTGCGGCCTGGCCGTGAGCACCTTCGCCGGCTTCATCAACGGCACCCTGCTCACCCGCCTGGATCTGCCCCATCCCTTCGTGTCCACCATGGGCATGAAGAACGTCCTCTGGGGCATCGCGCTGGTCATCACCGGATCCAAGTCCATCGGCTTCACCAACCAGGGCGTGGATGCCCTGATGTGGATCGGCGGCTCCTCCATCGGCACCACCTATAACGCCGACGGCACGGTGAACTTCCCCGGCATCCCCGTGAGCTTCATCCTGGTCATCATCGTGTTCATCCTCTTCGACATCTTCCTGAAGAAGTCTGCGCTGGGCCGCCAGATCTACTGCTGCGGCGGCAACCCCGAGGCAGCCCGTCTTTCCGGTATCCCCTCCAAGAACGTGCTGACCTTCGTGTACACCCTGTCCGGCTTCATGGCCGGTATGGCTGGTATCGTGTCCGTTGGCCGTCTGGCTTCCGCTAACGGCAACGCCGGTTCCACCTACGATAACGATGCCATCGCGGCCTGCATCGTGGGCGGCGCCTCCTTCACCGGCGGCAAGGGCACCATCTGGGGCACCCTCATCGGCGCTCTGCTGATGGCCGTCATCCGCAACGGCCTGAACCTGATGGGCGCTTCCAACGATATCCAGTACATCGTCATCGGCGCCGTCATCATCCTGGCCGTCACCATCGACGTTGTCCGTAACAAGATGGAAGCCAAGGCCCGCAAGATGGCCGCGGCCTGATCCTCTCTTTCGGAATATCTGCCAGTACCCGGAGAACATATGGTTCTCCGGGTACTTTTTTGTCTCCCACAAAAAAGATCCGCCTATCCAGGCGGATCTTTTCTTTCCGTTTTGAAAGGGAATCCAATCTCTTTCAGGGCTGGCGGATCTTGACCGGATTCCCTGTCCGCCAGGCCTCTGTGGTGGCGTAGCCCACGGCAGTGGATCGGACGCCGTCATAGACGGTGGTGCCGGGCCTGCGGCCGGTGCGCACACAGTCCACGAACTCCTGCATCTCCAGCAGATATGCCTCCCGGAACCGCTCCGGGAAGGAGGCCACGCACTCCGCCCGAACGCCGCCGGGGCCATACACCCGGGCCAGGTTTTTCTCCGGCACGGCGGAGATCCGCAGCGTCCCCTCAGTGCCCACGATCTCCGTCTCCACATGGTAGCCGTAGGGGCAGGTGCGGCCCACATGGACGGTGCCCATGGCGCCGTTTTCAAACCGGAACACCGCCAGGCCCGTCTCATCGTCCCCCGCCTGCCGGAACTCCGGATGCTTGAAGGTGGCGCCCAGGGCATAGACCTCCGATGTCTCACTCCCCAAGAACCAACGCATCAGGTCGATGTCGTGGATGGCGGCGTCCAGGAAAATGCCGCCGGAATTTTTACAAAAGCGGATGGCATCCTCCACCACCGCCTCCGGATCCAGACCCGTGGCCTTCACCAGATAGGGCGTGCCGATGACCCCGGCATCCACCTGCCGCTTGGCGTAGGCATAGGAGGGGTCGTAGCGGCGCATGAACCCCAGCATGAACACAAGCTCCGGGTGGCGCTCCACGGCAGCCTGGGCCTGGAGGCACTGGGCGATATCCACCCCCAGGGGCTTTTCGGAAAAGACGTGCTTTCCTGCGTCCAGTGCCGCCTCGATCTGCCAGCAGTGCTCTGAGGAGGTGGTGACCACCGCCACGGCGTCTATCTCCGCCTCTGCCAACATCTTGTTGAAATCCGTGTACAGGGCCGTCACCCCCAGCTGCCGGGCATATTCCAGGGTCTCCGGCCGGGTGGTGCAGGCAGCTGTCAGCCGGGCGCCGGGGATCTTGCAGGCGATGTTCTCCGCGTGGACCCGGCCCAGGCGGCCCAGCCCCGCGATGCCGATGCGCAGGGTATTCATTCTGTTTCCTCCTTCACAGTCAAAAACCGGCCCCCGGCAAACCGGGGGCCGGGCGTTCAGTCCAGACATACGGTGACAGATTCGTGATAGGCAGGCTCCACCAGTCCCGGCAGATGCACCGCGTCGGTGAAGTACACCTGGGGCACCATCTCCTGGAGCAGAGAGACGATATAGGGGTGAGGCCGCTCATCCGGCCGCTCCGACGCCACACATACCACCGCCGTCTGCGGCCGCAGCTGGGCGATGAGCTTGCGGGTGGTGGAGGAAAGGGAAGCATGATGGGGTACCTTCAGCACCTCACAGGGAGCCAGGGTGTCCGCCTCCCACAAATGGGCATAGGTATCTCCCCCCAGCACCACGTCCCGTCCCTTGTAATGGAGCCGCTGGCGCAGGCTGGAGACATTCATCATCTTGCTCCACTTCATCAGGGGATAGCACTCCCGCTCCCCGGCGAAAGCGGCGTCATACACCTGGCGCTGGCGTTTATAGAGGAAGGGATCCCCGAAGAGAATGTCCATGGAGAGATCCTCCGTCAGCTGCAGCGTCATCTGCTCCGTCCCGGGCAGGACGGTAAGGTGCTTCACCCGGCCGGGATGCTCCCGCAGGGCGGCGGCGTAGATCTCCAGACAGCGCAGCAGGTTCCGGGCGGTCTTATGGAGGGTGAGATCCCGGTCAGGCTCCAGAGGCGGGGCTCCGGCAGGCGGCACATAGGTGGCAGCCAGCTGCTCCACCTCCACTGCCTCCAGAATGCGGCCCAGGCCGCCGATGTGATCCCGGTGGAAATGGGTCAGCAGCAGCAGATCCAGCTTTTCCACCCCCTGTTTGCGCAGGAAATCCCCGGCGTAGATCCGGCGGGAGCTCTGGTCAGAGAGCGGGGGGTGATCGTCCCGCACCAGGTTATCATGTCCGCAGTCCACCAGCATGGCAAAACGCTGGCGCGTCCCCTCCATCTCCCGAATCAGAATGGAATCCCCGTTGCCCACATTGATGAAATCCAGTTGCAGCATGCCATCCCCCCTATGAATTTGTTGTACTTACGATACCACACCCGGTTGTCCCTGGCAACCGGAAAGGAGGCGGCAGCGGCGCCAAAATTTTCCTTCTATTTTTGACAAGCATGCGCAAAACGTCCCCCGCCGCATTGTGCGGCGGGGGACGTTTTCAGATGCCTGCAATCACAGCTTGCGCAGGGCGTCCACCAGGGCGGTCTTGCCCTCGGTCTTCTCGTCCTTCATCTTGACAATGCGGGCGGGGCTCCCGGCCACCACGGCCCCGGCAGGCACATCGTCAATGACCACGGCCCCGGCGGCCACCACGGCGCCCTTGCCCACCCGGATGCCCTCGATGACCACGGCGTTGGCGCCGATGACCACGTCGTCCTCAATGACCACAGGGGTGGCGGAGGCGGGCTCCACCACGCCGGCCAGGACGGTGCCTGCGCCGATGTGGCAGTTGTTGCCCACGGTGGCCCGGCCGCCCAGGACAGTGCCCATATCGATCATGGTGCCCTTGCCCACCACAGCGCCGATGTTGAGGATGGCGCCCATCATGATGACGGCACCCTCCCCAATCTCCACCTTCTCCCGGATGATGGCGCCGGGCTCGATGCGGGCCTTGACGTTCTTCATGTCCAGCAGGGGCACGCCGGAGTTGCGCCGGTCATTTTCCACCACGCAGTCCGTGATGATTGCGGCGTTGGATTCCAGAATGGGCCCCAGCTCGCTCCAGTCCCCGAAGACCACATAGCTGCCGGAGCCGCCGAAGACCTTGGCGGAGCCGAAGTCCACGGGAGCGGTGGTGTTGACATACACCTTCACCGGGGTCTTCTTTTCAGAGTTTGCAATATAGTCGATAATTTCCTGAGCGTTCATAGTCTGATAAACTCCTTTGGGCGCAGGTCGCGCCGAATTTGATGGCTCCCCGCGCCGGGGGGAACATTACTGACCGAAGAGAATGGCCTGCAGGTCGTAGACGCCGGGGGCCTTGCCCGGCAGCATCCGGGCGATGTGCAGCGCGCCGCTGGCGAAGATCTGGCGGCTGGCGGCCCGGTGAGTGAACTCCAGCTCCTCATCCAGACCGAAGAAGTGGACGGTGTGGGTCCCGGCCACAGTGCCGCCCCGGAGGGCGTGGATGCCCACCTCGTCCTTTTGGCGGCGGCCGCAGTTGCCCTCCCGCCCGTACACCGGGCGCAGCTCCCCGGCAGGGTCGATGGCGGAGAGCAGCAGCTTGGCGGTGCCGCTGGGAGCGTCTGCCTTCTGGTTGTGGTGGGTCTCGGTAATCTCAATGTCGAAATCCGGCTTCAGCACGCCGGAGACCGACTGGAGGGCCCGCACCAGCACGGCAACGCCCAGGGAGAAATTGGCGCTCCAGAGCACCGGCGCCGCAGTGCCTAAGCTCCGCAGCTGCTCCAGCTGCCCGGCGGTATAGCCGGTGGTGCCGGAGAGCAGCGGCGTGCCCGTGCGGCGAACGTAAGACGCCACCTCCGCCAGGGCCTCCGGCCGGGAGAAGTCGATGACCACATCGGCCACCTTCCCCATGCTGCCCAGCCGGTCCAGATCGTCGTGGCCCAGGGAGAGCACCACCTCGTCACCGGCGGCACAGGCCGTGCTCTCGATCAGTTTGCCCATTTTCCCCCGGCCGATCAGTAAGAACTTCACAGGATCCCAGCCTCCTCCATGGTCTTACGCAGCGTCTCCAGATGCGCCTGGCTCATCTCGCACAGGGGCAGGCGCATGGGGCCCACATTGAGGCCCAGCAGGTTCATGGCCGCCTTCACAGGGATGGGGTTCACCTCGATGAAGAGGTCGTTCATCAGCTGCAGGTACTTCAGGTGGTTTGCCAGGGCCCGGGCCTGGTTGCCCCCCAGGTAGTCCGCCACGATCTCATGGCACATACCGGGCATAACATTGGCGTAGACGGAGATGACGCCGCTGCCGCCGATGCTCATGAGGGGGATGGTGATGTCGTCATTGCCGGAGTACAGGGCGAAGTCCGGCCCGATGCAGTGGGCGATCTTCATGGCGTAGGACATATCGCCGCTGGCCTCCTTGATGCCGGCGATGTTGGGGTGGGTCGCCAGGCGCTCCACTACGGAGACGGGAATGGAGCAGCCGGTGCGGCCGGGGACATTATAGAGCAGGCAGGGGATGTGCACCGCGTCCGCCGTGGTGGCAAAGTGGCGGTACATGCCCTCAGGATTGGCCTTGTTGTAATAAGGGGCAATGAGCAGCAGGGCGTCAGCCCCCATGTCCTGGTACTGGATGCTCTTTTCCACCTGGGTGGCGGTGCAGTTGGAGCCGCTGCCCACGATGACCGGCACCCGGCCGTTCACCACCTTGATGGTGTGGGCCACTACGGCGGCATCCTCCTCGTGGGACATGGTGGAGTATTCGCCGGTGGTGCCCAGCGTCAAAATGGCGTCGGTACCGGCGGCGATCTGGCGCTCCAGCAGATTGGTCAAAACCTCGAAGTTCACGCTGCCGTCCTCATGGAACGGAGTGATCATGGCCACAACGGATCCCTGCAGATGTTCGAATTTCATGTTGAGTGTCCTCCATACTTTTCGTTTTTTCGCCGCCCGGAAGAGGCGGGCAAATAAAAAGTCGGTAGAGACACGCCCCTACCGACAGCTCGTCACATGCGAAACGCACGGAGTTCCCTGTTAGCGGATAGCGCCCCCGCGGGCTCTCGTCCGCGGACAGTGCCGGAAGTCTTCCTCCCGATCCCACCTCCCGGCCACGCCTGACCGGAAAGTTCGGCGGACTTGCCCCCCGCACGTTCTCTGCCTGCCGGCTCCCGTGCGCTCATCGCATCCGCGCCTCTATCTCATTTTTCGCTATCATACCACCATCCCCCACCAGTTGCAAGAGTGAATTTGAAAAATCATCCAATAGATTACAAGCAGGTTAAAAATGCGCTCTTTCCCTGTTCCCCGCCGCCGGAACGTGCTATGATGGGGAAGAAATCAAATTGCTGCCTGCGAGGAGGTCGATCCCACATGTCTTGCGTAGCGTACCGCCGCCATCTGCACCAGATCCCGGAGCTGGACAACCGGCTGCCGGAGACGGTGGAGTACGTCAAATCCATTCTGGAGCCTCTGGGCGGAAAGGTCTTTACCCCCATTACCGGGAGCGTGTGCGTCTATTTTGACGCGGGGAAATGGGATACCGTGGCCTTCCGGGCGGATCTGGATGCCCTGCCGGTACAGGAGGAAACGAGCCTCCCCTTCGCCTCCGCCCATCCCGGGATCATGCACGCCTGCGGCCATGACGGTCACACCGCCATGATGCTCACCCTGGCGGAGTATACCGCCGCACATCTGGCGGAGCTGCCCCGGAACGTTCTGTTTTTGTTCCAGCCCTCGGAGGAGACCACCGGCGGCGCCAAGAAGCTCTGCGAAGCAGGCGTGCTGGAGCGTTACCGGGTGCGGCGCATCTTCGGCGTGCACCTGTGGCCGGGCCTCCCTGTGGGGGAGGTCTACTCCCGCCCCGGCCCCATGATGGCCCGCTCCAGCGAGGTCACCGTCACCGTGGAGGGAAAAAGCGTCCACCTCAGCCGGGCGGCGGAGGGCCGGGACGCCCTGACGGCAGGCATCGAGTTCCTTCAGCGGGCCTACGATATGATGGACTCCCTGCCCAGCGGCGAGCCCCGGGTACTGCGCTTCGGCAAGATGGTCTCCGGCTCCGTGCGCAACGCCGTCAGCGGCCACACGGTGCTGGAGGGAAGCCTGCGCACCTACCGGGAGGATATCTTCCGCTTCTGCCGCCAGCAGCTCCAGGACATCGGCAAGTCCCTGGCGGCGGAGACCGGGTGCGCGGTCAGCGTAAACCTCAGTGAGGGCTATCCCGCTGTGTGGAACCACGAGGAGCTCTACGCCAAGCTCTGTGCCCAGCTGGGTGCCGACGCCCCGCATCTGCTGGAGGCTCCAGCCCTGGCAGCGGAGGACTTCTCCTTCTACCAGCAGTTTACCCCCGGGGTGTTCTTCTTCCTGGGAGTGGGCAAGACGGCGGAACTCCACGCGCCGGACTTCTCCTTTGACGACGAGGCCGTGCTTCCCGCCGGGGTAGAATTCTTGAAAAAGCTGCTGCTGCTCCCCTGAGGGCACCGCGGTTTTCCACCATACATACACGTTGCAGGCCCCGGCGGAGCGGCCGGGCGCCGACAACGGCCCGGCAGTGTCTCTGGACGAACATGCAAAACCAGCGGACGGGAAGAACCCGTCCGCTGGTTTTTTATTGGTGTCTGCTT
Organism: Dysosmobacter sp.; assembly: GCF_052306735.1. Classification (NCBI taxonomy): domain Bacteria; kingdom Bacillati; phylum Bacillota; class Clostridia; order Eubacteriales; family Oscillospiraceae; genus Dysosmobacter; species Dysosmobacter sp. Next base: position 15,467 of record NZ_DAWBAJ010000038.1, read on the forward strand.
TTGGGGTAAGGAGTCCGCTCATCAGTGCGGCCCAGCAGATAGTCCACGCTGACGCCGTAGAGATCGGACAGCTTCAACAGCACGTCCACCGGCAGAGGCAGCTTCCCCAGTTCATATTTGGAGTACGTGGTCTGGCGCACCCCCAGATACTCCGCAACTTTCGTCTGGTTCCAGTCGCGATCCTCCCGCAGGTCCCGGATTCTCGAAAAAATCATATTCATCACCGGTTCCAGTTTATAATAGTCGCAACAAGACTATTGACTTATAGTCTTACTGCGACTATTATTGCAATGAGGTGATGTTGATATGCCCCCCTACTGCGCCCGGGAGGAGGCCGTGTGCGGCGGCTGCGCCCATTTCCGCCTCCACTATATCAAAATCGGCTCCTGCTACCGTCCCATCGCCTACGGGCACTGTGTCTATCCCCGAAGCAAAAAGCGCACCCGGAGCGACACCTGCCCCAACTGGACGCCGAAATCATAAAAAAGCGCTGTGCCTTTGGCGGCACAGCGCTTTGCTTTACAGGGTCTTGATGAACTTCTCGATGCGGTCCAGGCCCTCCTTGAGGTCCGCGTCGGAGTAGCAGTAGGAAAGACGCATATAGCCCTCGGTGCCGAAGTGGATGCCGGGGATGACGCCCACCAGCCCCTCCTTGAGCATCTTCTCGCAGAAGGTCTGGGAATCCATGCCGTATTTCTGGATGTTGATGAACATGTAGAAGGCGCCCTCCGGCTCCTGGACTTCCAGGCCCATGTCCACCAGACGCTTGTACACATAGTCCCGGCGCTTGCGGAAGATCTCCACCACGTCGGAGGTGTCCGTCCCCAAGGCGGTGACACAGGCCTTCTGCACGAAGGAGGGGATGGAGGTAACGGCATACTGGTGGAACACCTGGATGCGGTCCATGATGGGAGCGTCCGCCATGCAGTATCCCAGGCGCCAGCCGGTCATGGCATAGGGCTTGGAGAAGCTGTTGATGACGATGATGCGGTCCCGCATGTCCTGATACTCGGCAAAGCTGTGGTACCCCTCGGTATACACCAGGGTGCGGTACACATCGTCGCACAGCACGAAAATGGGCTTGTCCTTCAGGATGTCGTGGACGGCGTCCAGGGTCTCCTTGGTGTACATGCAGCCGGTGGGGTTATTGGGAGAAGTGAGGATGATGGCCTTGGTCTTGGGCGTGATGGCCGCTTTCAGCTCCTGGGGAACGATCTGGAAATGATTGTGCTCCGTGGGCAGATTCACAGGCACGCCGTCCTGCAGCCGCACCAGAGCCTCATAGAGTCCGAAGGCAGGCGTGGGGATGATGACCTCATCCTCGGGGTTGAGGACGGTGGAGAAGGCCGCAAACAGCGCCTCTGTGGCGCCCACGGTCATGATGATCTCGTTGGGGGCATAGTGCAGCCCATGGTGCTCCGCCTCGAACTTGGACACCGCCTCCAGCAGGTAGGGGAAGCCATTGCCGGGAGGATAGTGGGTGTCATTGGCATCCAGGGCAGCCTTGGCGGCCTCCTTGATGGCATCCGGGGTGTTGAGATCCGGCTCGCCGATGGTGAGGGCACAGGCGCCGGGGGTGTCCCGTACCAGATAGGTAAACTGCCGGATGCCGGACAGTTCCACGTTCATGACGGCGCTGTTCAAAGTGAGTTCCATGGGTTCCACGCTCCTTACGATTCTGATAGAATCCAGTATAGGCGTATCATTATGCATTGTCAATGCAAGTTTTCACAGAAAAAGGCACGGCATCCCAGGATGCCGTGCCTTTTTGATCGGGTGTTATGCCGCGGGAAGGGGCGTCTCCTCCGAAGAAGCCGTGTCCCCGGACAGGGCCGGATCCTCCTGCTCCTCCCCCTGGATGGGCAGGCTGATCTCCTCCTCCGGCTGATCCTCCCGGTGGATCTGGGTACCGGAGAGGATGCTGGCGGCGGTGCCGGTGGTGTAGGTGATGGTCACCCGGTCACCCACGTTGAGGATCACCGCCAGGGGATTCTCCGCCGCGCTGACAGCGTAGAACACGTCGCCGCCCTCCAGGCGGAAGAAGTAGTAGGAGTTGCCGTCCATGACAGCAGAGCGGATCTCGGCGATGGCGCCGGATACCTCCGCCTGATCGCTGGGGATCACCTCCGTCTCACCGTCTCCAATGAGGCCGTTGTCCGCCAGGGCCTGGCGGTAGCTGGCCTCGCAGGCGGCCACGGTGCCGCCGGTGGAGACGATGGAGTACTGCTGCACATTGACCATGGCGTACATCTTCACCAGGCCGTCCTCGCCCTTGAGGGCCATGAAGTAGGTGGGCTGGTCGGCAATGTTAAGCAGCAGGGGGAAGGTAGCGGTATAGCGCATCTGCTGCACCTGGCTCTGGGCACTGGCCTGGGCAGAGGCCTCCGTGGCGCCGGCGCAGGAGTAGAACCGGGTCTCCTTGGTGCGCTGGTTGGAGAGCAAAAAGCCGATGTTGGACTGGTCGGAGGTGACGGAGGTGACGCCGGTATACATATACACGTCGTCCCCGATGGCGATATAGTTATAGCCGTCGGTGGTGACCTTCACGTCCTTCTGGCCCAGAATGGAGTTCAAAAAGCCGTTGGCGTACATGCCGTAGTAGTCGTACTGCTCCATGATGAGCTCCGCCACATACAGCTGATCCACCCAGGAGGGAACCTCCTCGTAATACTGGCTCTCGCCTGTGACGGCGTTCACCAGCACGGCGCCGCGAATGTCCGTGCCGCCGAAGAGGCCGATGGTCTTCACCATCCGGGGGCAGACCCAGTAGGGGGTGCCCTCCTCGTCGATCTCAAAGACGGGATCGGCGAACATATAGGTGGGATAGTGGAAGCGCAGGTGCCGCTGGAGATTGCGGCCGAAGTGCTCGGCAGGGGTGTACTTCATCCCCTCGTCCAGCCGCACCACCTCCACATCCTGGGTCACCATATCCACGATCAGGTAGGCGGGCAGGCCCTCGGAGCGGTTGGTGAACCACTTGATGAGATCGGCGTAGGCCAGGGACGCCACCCGCACCGGGCGGCCCTGGTAGTTGATCTGGGTGAAGTCCTCCCGGATCTCGAACTGGGAGACCATGTCCGCCAGTTCGCCCAGCTTACGGGTGGCCAGGCGCTGGGCGGAATCCTTATCCACCATGGGGATCTGGTCGTAGGAGATCTCCTCCACCTCGGCGGCGAAATCGCCGTCCTCCACAGTCAGAAGCTCCGCGTAGCTGCCGGCCCGCAGCACCACCCAAGAGGAAAGGGCCCCGATGGCAATGGCAGCGATGAGGGCCACCAGCACAAAAAAGGGAATGGTGCACTGCTTTTTCACGAACCGGAAGTAGCCTGCGGCCCCCTCACCCTGGAACCCGGAGGTAAACACCGCCGAGATGCAGTACACGGCGCACAGCAGGAATACAAACACATAGAACTCCTCGGCGTGGAAGTTCAGGGCGGGTAGCTCCACATAGAAGTACCCCAGGCCGAAGAGCAGCGTCACACCCAGGTTGATGAGCACCCGGGTAAAGGCATTGCCGATGGCCTTTCTGGGCTTGCGGGCCTTTTTAGGCTGCTGGAAGGGGGAACCGCCCCCCTCACCCTGGAAATTTCCCGTGAAATCCCCGGGATTAAAGCCGCCGAAATGGAACGTAAACGGCATGAATCCATGTCCTCCTTTTTGTAATGGGGCAAATTGTATTTATGATACCGGAAAGTACAGTTTACAAGGGACTACACAGGGTAGGTATCTGACGGGAGGGGTGCC